>CAZWNI010000012.1:0-19635 GCA_964635385.1 uncultured Oscillospiraceae bacterium | reverse complement strand
TTCCGTGGCCTCATCAATGAGAGCCTCGTATTCATCTCCGTAAGGGTCCAAACCCGCTGCGCCGTCAATGCGAACATAGCAGTTTGTATAGTAATCGCTTTTGAAATTTTCTTCCGGAATGTAGTAAAAAGCGGACAAAGTACCATTGCCGATGGTGGTGCTTCCCCGCTGAAAGTTCACATACAGCGGGCTTTCCACCACACCTACTATCGTGTAGGTGGTGTTGGCAAGCTGATCGGACAACTCCGAATCTTCCAAAGAAAACGACACGGTTGTGTTCAAAGCATCTGCATTGTCGGTTCCCAGAGAGCCGCTGTCCACCACGCATTCGTTGGCGGATTCCGGCAAACGCCCTGCCACCACAGTCAGCTGATTCAAGGTATCGCTGGAACTGTAGGAATAGAGCCGCACCGCAGATTCACTGCCGTCATCGGAAGATTCATTGCTGGAAAAGACATCGCAATAATACGAAGGCTGCACTTGAGAGACGAAGGACTGCTGCTGCAAATCCTCGACATCTTCCTGGGTGATGCCGTAGGTGCAGAGCAGGTTAAAGTCGCTGAGCTGGGTGTCTTCATAATAATTCTTTGCGGTAAGCAACATATCCGGGCTGGCTAATTTAACACCGGAGTAAAAGCCGCTGCCCAAAGCAATAATGGCAAAGATGGCCAAAAACTGTTGTTTGGTTTTCCAGATTTCCCGAAAGGAATCCTTCCATAATTTTTTATGCAGACGCAACGCAACCACCCCTTACCATTCGATCTGTTCCACTGGAGTGGGGTTGGGGTTGGTAATCATACTGGAAACCTTGGCGTTGCGCATGGTGATTACCCGATCCGCCATAGGGACGATGGCCTGGTTATGGGTAATGACGATCACCGTCATACCAGTGCTGCGGCAGGTATCCTGAAGAAGTTTTAGAATGGTTTTGCCGGTGTTGTAGTCCAACGCACCAGTGGGTTCGTCACAGAGCAACAATTTCGGGTTTTTCGCCAAAGCTCTGGCAATGGACACCCGCTGTTGTTCCCCTCCGGAAAGTTGACTGGGGAAATTATGCATTCGATCCCCCAGTCCCACCATTTGGAGCACCTGCTCCGGATTCATGGCCTGCCGGCAGATTTCCGTGGCTAATTCCACATTTTCCTTGGCAGTCAGGTTCTGAACCAGATTATAAAATTGAAAGATAAAGCCGATGTCGTACCGGCGGTAATCGGTGAGCTGGCGGCGGTTATAAGCGCTGATCAATGCGCCGTCCACAATGATCTGTCCCTCGTCACAGCGATCCATGCCCCCCAAAATGTTCAACACAGTGGTTTTCCCCGCCCCGGAGGAACCAACAATTACCGCAAACTCGCCCTTTTCAATGCAAAAATTAACGTGATCGTTGGCAGTGATGGCGACTTCGCCCATCTGGTAACGCTTACACACGTCTTTGCATTCGATGAAAGCCATGGTGCGGCCTCCTTTCTGCCTACAAGTCATTTCTAGCAATACTGTAGCAGAAAAGTGTGTCCAGATTATGAAACAATTCAAAATTCTGCCATTTTTTGAAAAATCAGCCCCAGCGGCGTTCAACGATCTTAGTGACTCACAGGAAACAAAAAAGCAGCCCTTTTCCCGGCTGCTTTGCGCTTACTTATCCTTTTTTCCAATGCCTGCCATTTTATAAATCGCAATGCGCTTCATGATATAATTCCACACCATAACGATCAGCACCACCGGCAGGTTGGCGATCCAGGCAGGAACCCCAAGCAAATCCACTGCAACCCAAATCAACAGTGCATTCAGTCCTAAGCCGACGATGCTGGAACCGAAAAACACCACGATCTGCGCCGGGGATTGTTTTTTCGCATCTTCAAACACATAATAGAGGCACATAATATAATTGACAAACACCGAGACAGCAAAGCCCAGCATCTTGCCCCACAGGTATGCGCCGTCCCCGAAAATCCAGATCACTGCCAGGTAGATGATATAGTCTACAATAAATCCGGCTACGCCGGCGACTGCAAAACGAAACAGCTCCATCAGCTTTGGATTGGACACAAACTTACCGACCACCGGGGTATCTTTGAACTTTTCTTCCAGCTTCATCCGGAATTCCTCCATCTTTTTTACACCAGTATACCTGAAATACAACCAGATTATAAGCCTTCCTTGAAGAAATGTCAATTCTTATTCAGTTCAAATTCTCCCGGTTACTTCCAAAAATTTTATGATTTTTTCTGAGAATAAGGAAAATTCCGTTGACAACTTCCTGGGAAGCGTGGTAATCTAAAATTGGTTTTGCAGTTGCAAAACAATCCATCGTTTTCAGCAAACAGGAAAAGTTACGGAGGATTTGCCATGCGTCAACTTTTGTCGGTGATCGTACCGTGTTATAATGAAGAAAAATCCCTTCCTTATTTTTATCAAAAGATCCAGCAAGTTGCAGCCCAACTTGAAGAGAAGTATCAGTTAAAAATGGAATGTATCTTTATAGACGATGGTTCTCAAGATAAAACTTTGTCGTTGTTGCGTCAGTTTTCCCAGGAAAACCCGCAAATGAAATATATTTCTTTTTCGAGAAATTTCGGCAAAGAAGCGGCCATCTATGCAGGCCTGGAACACAGCAAAGGAGATTTTGTGGCTATGCTAGATGCAGATTTACAAGATCCTCCGGAATTGCTAGATGAAATGTACCAAAACATTAGTCAGGAGGGGTATGACTGTGTAGCGACACGCCGTGTCACCCGCAAAGGCGAGCCTCCTATCCGTTCCTTTTTTGCCCGGATCTTCTACCGCTTGATGAACAAAATCTCCCAGGTGGATATGGTGGACGGCGCCCGGGACTATCGTCTCATGACCCGGCAGATGGTGGACTCCATTCTTTCCTTAAAGGAATACAGCCGGTTTTCCAAAGGCATTTTTGGCTGGGTGGGCTACCGGACCAAATGGCTGGAATACGAAAACGTGGAGCGTGTAGCCGGAGAGACCAAATGGTCCTTCTGGAAACTGTTCAAGTATTCCATCGACGGGATTGTGGCTTTCTCTACCTTTCCCCTGGACATTGCCGCCTTCATCGGGGTGCTGCTGTGCATCGCCGCTTTCATCTTCTTAATTGTGTTGTTTGTTCAGACCCTTGTCTTTGGCAACCCGGTTTCCGGGTATCCCTCCCTGATGTGCGTCATTTTATTCATCGGCGGCATTCAACTGCTGACCATCGGGATTTTGGGAAAGTATCTGGCGAAAACGTATTTGGAGACCAAAAAACGGCCGATTTACATTGCCAAGGAAATTTCAAGCCAACAGGATAGAACCGAAGACTGACCATGAAACCAGAAACCACTTGAGAAAACAGGAGATAAAGCAAAGGAGAATTTTTCTATGGTAACCCATTCGATTCAACGCCGACGGCAGTTTTCTTTTTTCCCGGCAAAAGAACCGATCTGGCGCTTTCTCTGCAAAGTCATTGTCTGCACTCTGGTGTTTACCTTCCTGACCGAAATTTTGTACCGCATCTGGCGTGGATTGGAAGATTTCATCGCCTTTCCCACCCTGAATGAAAAAATCCAATTTGCCTTGCAGTTTACTCCTTGGCATCTTACCGTGCTTGCGGTGGGAGGATTGGTTCTATTTTTTTGCTGCTTTCGCTGGGGAGACATACTCGCAGATTTTCTCTATCGGTGGCGATATTTAATTGCTGCTGTCATTGTCGCACTGCTTGTGATTTTCGACATCAGCGGTTCTTCCATTCACGAAATTGCAAACTACACGCAATTTGATGTGGACGGAGTTTTGCTGGGTGTCTCCCGTTCTATCCGCAGTGACGAATATGCGCTCAACACCCTCTATGCTTTTTCTCAGGCAGAGGAAGGCTTCCCTTACTTCTCTGAGGTGATTCGAGGGGACACCACAGACACCTTTATCGTTTACGGACAACCTGTATGGGATTTTGCCGTTCTCTTTCGCCCTTTCCATTGGGGGTATCTGTTATTCGGCGCCAGCCGGGGTCTCTCTTTCTTCTGGTGGGCCAGACTGTTTGCCCTGCTGCTGGTGAGTTTTGAAATCGGCATGCTCATCACCAAAAAGAATCGGGCCCTTTCCTTAGCATTTTCTCTGCTGATTGGATTTTCCCCGCTGATTCAATGGTGGTTTGCCATCAATGGCTTGGTGGAAATGCTGGTGTTTGGTTTCTTAGCGGTGTTGATGGTGTATCATTATATGAACACCACCAAATATTGGAAACGGATTTTATTCGCACTGGTAACGGTGGAATGCGGGTGCGCCTTTGTGCTGACCCTGTATCCCGCCTGGATAGTTCCCATTGCCTATATAATGGGCGGCTTTGTTCTGTGGGTGATTTTAACCAATCGCAAACACTGCAAATTTCAAGCCAAAAAAGACCTCCCTATCATTGCAATGTTTGTGGTGCTGCTGGCCCTGTGCTTAGGGTATGTTTTCTTAAAATCCAAGGACGCCATTCTGCTCACCTTGAATTCGGTTTATCCCGGCCAGCGGGAAAACATAGAAATCTATCCTATCAGTTCCCTGTATAAATACCTCACCAATCTCTTTACTCCTATTTACGATGTTGCCGATACAATTCCAAGCACGAATATTGCAGAAATTGCTCAATTCTTCTCCTTCTTCCCGCTGGGACTGATCCTGTCAATCTACAGCATGATCCGGCGAAAAAAAGCGGACAGCCTTTCCATTATTTTGATTGTCATTTCCGCCATTATGGGAATCGCATGTTTTGTTTCCCTTCCTTCTTTCCTAAAGACAATCACCTTAATGAACTTCTCTACCTGCGACAGAATCCTGCCGATCTTAATGTTGGCTCAGCTAATTTTGCTGTTCCGAGCGGTATATTGGTTGGGAAAACCGATACGGTGGTATTTCGCTTTGCCTGCCGCCATTTTAATGGGACTCTTTCTGGCATGGCAGGCCTACGAATTCTCTTCCGATTACTTCTTACCGTGGCGGTTGTTCGTTATCGGTTTGCTGGTTGCAGTGGTAACCATATTGTGCCTGACTATGCAGGGAAGAAAGTGGCTGCAGCACATCTTTGTTGCGGTGGTTGCGATACTCTGCTTTTTCAGCGGGGTTTTGGTCAACCCGGTGCAAAAGGGTACGGCGGAATTGACGGAAAATCCGATTATAGAAGCCATTTCTCAGGTAGTGGAACAGGATTCCGATGGGCTTTGGATTGTAGACACACTAACCAGTCCTTACACTAACCTTCCCATTGTTGCTGGGGCTCCTACCATTAACAGCACCAATGTTTACCCGAATTTGGAGCGGTGGTATCTGCTGGACCCCGATCATTCCGATGAAGATATTTATAACCGGTATGCTCACATCAATATCCAGCTTGATTCCGGCGAAACCACATTTGAATACAGCAATACAGTGGACCAGTTTACTCTCCTGTTGAACCCTGACGATTTGGATATTTTAGGGGTAGAATATATCTACACCAGCCGGGACATTACCGACCTTGCCACCGACGAGGTTTCCTTTGAACTTCTTTACCAGGTTGGAAATCAGTTTATTTACCATGTTATCTACTCATAAGGCAAGTTTGCTTTGGTAAAAATTGCTTGAAAGAAAAGAAAAAGTTTGATATACTGTTTTGATGATAAATATAAGGAGGACGCCATGTCAACTGCGATTTTAATTCCCTGCTATAATGAAGCATTAACCATTCGCAATGTAATTCAGGATTTCCAAAAGCATATGCCCGATGCCGATATTTATGTATACGACAACAATTCCACCGACGACACTGCAAAAATCGCCGCTGAATGCGGCGCTATTGTCCGGCATGAGTACAAGCAAGGGAAAGGCAATGTGGTTCGATCCATGTTCCGGGATATTGACGCTGACTGCTACATTATGGTGGACGGCGACGATACCTACCCTGCTTCCTTCGGTCCGGTTTTGGAAAAACTGGTGCTGGAAGGAAAAGCTGACATGGCCATCGGGGATCGTCTCAGCTCCACTTATTTTACCGAAAACAAGCGTCCCTTTCACAATTTCGGAAATGTGCTGGTTCGCAAACTCATCAACGGTTTATTCCACGCCCATGTAAACGACATCATGACCGGCGCCCGGGGGTTCAGCAAAGATTTTGTAAAGTCCTTCCCGGTTCTGTCCAAAGGATTTGAAATCGAAACAGAAATGACTATTTTTGCGTTGGACAAAAATTTCAAACTGGCAGAAGTTCCCATTGAATACCGTGACCGCCCGGAAGGAAGCGAAAGCAAACTCAGCACCTATTCAGATGGATTACGAGTATTAAAGACCATCGCTACCTTGTTCCGGGACACCAAGCCTTTGGCGTTTTTTAGTATTATTGCCCTGATTTTCTTGATTGCGGCGATCTGCTGTTTTATCCCTGTGCTGTTCACCTTTATCATGACCGGCCTGGTTCCCCAAATGCCTACTTTTGTCGTTTCCATTGCCTTAGGCATCATTGCCCTGTTGTGTTTTTTCACCGGTGTAATTCTCTCTGTGTTAAAAAAGCAGGAAAAGCAATCCTTTGAACGTGACCTCACCATCATTCGTTATCTGTGCAAAAAATAAACAGTTTGACTGCATAAAAAGTCCTGACGTCCGAAACAGACGTCAGGACTCTCTTTTTACCGCAATCCTTCAGCGAAACAATTCCACCAATTTTTCATCTTTGACAAACACCGGCACACGATCCACAGGCGCTTTTGCCTCCACAATCTGGCCGCCGCAGTACTTCTGTCCGGTCTGCACCTCGTACCAGGTTTCCCCTTCGGGCAGGTAGACCTGCTTCCATTCCATGCCGGGCTTCAATACCGGGCTGACCAAGATGTCGTCTCCAAAAAGGTAGCTTTCTTCCTGCTCCCAGCAGTCTTTATCCTCCGGGAAGGCATAAAACAGGGGGCGGATCACCGGCGTCCCGGCTTCATGGGCCTGTTCCATGGCATGGGCGATGTAGGGGCGCAGACGGTTGCGCAGGCCGATGTAATACACCATCATTTCTTCCGCTTCTTTGGAATAGCTCCAAATTTCGTTGGAAGCGCCGGTGCCGCACATTCCCCCGCCGGTGGCGCCCAGAGGGGGCTGGTCGTGGGGGTCACGGTCGCCGTGGAGCCGCATCACCGGGCAGAACGTGCCGAACTGGAACCAGCGCATCAGCAACTCCTGGAAGGCGGGATCGTGGATATTGCCGCCGTGGAATCCGCCAATGTCCGCCGTCCACCAGGGAATGCCGGCAATGCCCATATTCAGTCCCGCTTTGACTTGATTCTTCAGCTGGGTAAAGGTGGAGGGCACGTCTCCGCTCCAAGCCAGAGCGCCGTAGCGCTGGCTGCCTACCCAGGCGCAGCGGATCAGGTTCATGGGGTTATCCACCCCATTTTCCTTCATGCCGTCATAAAAGGCTTTGGCGTACCCCACCGGATACCAGTTGGCACAGCTTTCCCCATTGCCCATATGGTAACGGTATAGACCGAAATCGGCGGCGGAAAATTCCGGTTCCGCTTCGTCCAGCCAGAACAGATCCACCCCCAGATCGGCGTAGTTTTCCTTACACCGCTGCCAGATAAACTTCCGGGCTTCCGGATTGGTGGAATCGAAAAACGTCTCAAACCCAAAGCACTCCATAGTAACGGGAATTCCCTGTTCCGTGGAGATCAGCAGACCGTGGTCCTTCATATAGTCGTAGTTTTCGCTGAGACGGTCTACCGTAGGCCACACCGACACCATCAGCTTCATTCCCATGCTGTGCAGTTCGTCGATCATGGCTTTGGGGTCCGGCCAATAGTCCGAGTCGAACTTCCAATCCCCCTGCATGGGCCAATGGAAAAAGTCGATGACGATGACATCTACCGGTATGCCCCGGCGATGGTATTCCCTGGCTACTTCCAGCAGCTCCTCCTGGGTCTGGTACCGCAGTTTGCACTGCCAGAAACCCAAGCCGTGTTCCGGCATTTGAGGCGGCTTGCCGGTAACCTCCATGTATTGGTCATGGATTTGGGCGGGGGTATCCCCGGCGGTGATCCAGTAGTCGATCTGCTTGGCACAGTCAGCGGTAAACCGGGTTTGGTTTTTGGCAAAGTCCGCCTCCCCTACCGCCGGGTTGTTCCACAAAAAGCCGTAACCTAAATTGGAAAGATAGAAAGGCACGGACGCCTGAGTATTCTTCTGCATCAGTTCCAACCGGCATCCCTTTTGATCCAAATAGCCGTGCTGGTACTGGCCCATACCGAAAATCTTTTCTTCCGGATCGGCCTCAAAGAGCTGGGTAATGCGGTAGTGGTCGCTGCCCTTGACCCGGTATTCCCGGGCCGCCTGTTTGATTTGGGTGATTTGATCCAGATCCTTCCAGCCTTCGATGCCGTAGTCCCAGGTACGGTAGTATTCCTTTAACAGCAATTTCTCTCCATGGAAAAAGGAAAGTTTGCCGAAATTGGAAACGGTGACTCGAATCTCTCCGTTTTCCAGTTCTGCGCCATCTTCTGTATAACGAATCACCGGGGCGCATTCCTCCACCGGCAAGCTCAATCCCCAATCCTCCGAAGAAAAGACGGGATTTTTCGTCGCCTGTACCCGCAAACTGTTTTTGCCCCAAGGGCGAATCAGCACCTGTTCCCCCCGGCGGGAAAAGAGCAACCCGCCCTGCGTTTCTTTGAAAAATTCCATCGTAGCAGCAATCCTTTCAAAAATTTTTATCATTCTAGCACAGACAAATCCAACTTAGCAAGAGCCAACGGACAAGTTCTATCCTTTTCATACCAATATTACCTTTTCAAATTTCGGCCGAAAAAGTCCGCCGCTTATAAACGAAAAAACAGCGCATCTAAGTCCGGCAGTCTTACCGGTTGAGATGCGCTGATTCAACAATATTCAGATTAAAATACAGATCAATCCGGAACAGCCTTCATTGATGATCCGCTCAATGGTTTCCTGAATCTTCATTCGTGCAGTGGGAGGCATCCGGCTGAGTTTGTTGTGCAGCCCTTCGTTCACCAATTCGTGGAGAGATTTGCCGAAGATATTGGAATCCCACAATTTCTGAGGGTTTTCCTCAAACTCCTTCATCAAATAATGGACTAACTCTTCCGACTGGCTTTCGCTGCCAACAATGGGATTGACCTGGGCTGTAATGTTGGACTTGATAAGGTGGATGCTGGGGGCGGTGGCGGAGAGATTCACCCCATATTTTCCGCCCTGTTTGATGATCTTGGGGTCTTCCAGCACCAACTGATCCATGGTGGGCATCACGATGCCGTAACCGGTTGCCTGGGCTTCCTCCCATGCTCCCTGGATACGGTCAAATGCTTCCTTTGCTTTGGTAAGCCGGTTCAGCAGGGGGAACAGTTCTTCCGAATGAGAGAGATCCAGGCCGGTATACTCCGACAGAATCCGATTGAAAAGGCTTTCTTCCAGATGAATTTGACAGAGGGCGCTTCCTTCCCCAGGCTGGGAGGAAAGCACCTCCACGCTGCTTAAAATGTCCTGCTGGGAAAGAATTTGACAACAGGACGCCAAATCGGCAAAACAACTTAATTCCCGGAACGTTTGACGAATCTGCTCCCGCAGTTTTTGCTTCAGCCAATGGCCTTCCGGCAAACCGCGAATCCAACCCGGCATCCGAAAGGAAAGCTCCCGCACCGGGAAGCGGCTCATAAGGCTGCTCATCAATTCTACAATATCCTCTTGGGTCAAATCCGGGCAGCTTACCGGCAGCACCGGCACCTGATAGACTTCAGACAGCTCCTCCGCCAGCGCCTTGGTTTCCGGAGCATGGGGGAGGGTGGAGTTGAGCAGCACCACAAAGGGCTTTTGCAGCAGCTTCAATTCCTCGATCACACGCTGTTCCGCTTCCTGGTATTCGGCACGGGGAATTTCGCTGATGGAGCCGTCCGTGGTCACCACCACCCCCACCGTAGAATGTTCGGTGATGACCTTCCGAGTGCCCACCTCCGCAGCCAGATTAAAGGGAATCTCGTGGTCAAACCAGGGCGTCTTTACCATTCGGGGGGCTTCGTCTTCAAAGTAACCCAAACTGCTGGGGACAATATATCCCACACAATCAATGAGACGCACATTAACCCACTGGTTTTCCTCCAATTTCAACGAAGCCGCCTGTTCCGGAACAAATTTCGGTTCGGTGGTCATAATGGAGCGCCCCGCCCCGGACTGGGGCAGTTCATCCAATGCCCGATCCCGGCGGCTGTCCGGCTCCATGCCAGGCAGCACCAGCAGCTCCATAAACCGTTTGATAAAGGTGGACTTTCCGGTGCGCACCGGCCCCACCACCCCGATATAAATGTCTCCATCAGTGCAGGCCGCCATGTCCTCCATGACCTGTGCCGTTTGCAGCATAGCAATTCCTCCTTACTCCCGGCCGCTGCGGATAGGGACCATCAGCATCGTCCCCGGCTCCAACGGTTCCGTAATTCCTTCGTTGGCTTGTCGGATACCCTCCAGGGTAGTGTGGCAGCGTTTCGCAATTTCCCACAAGCTCTCCCCTGCCTTGGGAAACAGCAGCTTCAGCGCCAGATCCTCCGGCTGCGAAATTGGACGATCGGTATCTACCTGGGCGGCGGAAAGGTAGGTGACGGTTTTGCTGCAAAACACCAGCCCGTGCAATTCCCAGTCCAGGGACAGCTCCAACTGCCCTTCCCCGGAAAGGTGATAAGAAATGGGCCGGGTCACCAACACCGGTTCCAGCTGCAAAGAGGAATTTGGCTCCACCCCCTCCAGGGGCAGCGTCATAGGGACTTCACTGAGCACCGAACGGCAGACACCGGACTCATCGGTAAACACCACACAAAGGGAAAGCGCAGCCTGTACCGTGGCTTCTTCCGCCAGCAACGCCCCCGATTCCGCTCTGGCCAGGACACAGTGCAGTTTGGTGATGCCGGCATCTTGCAAGGACAGGGTATGCCGGAAGGTGCCGGTTTGATGCAAACAGCAGACCAACTGCCGCACCACAGTGGAAGCGGTGGTGAGACGGGCCTCATAGCGGGTGGAATAACCGTCCTCCACCAATTCCAGCCGCCGCTTCCCCACTGCCATGGCTCCGGCGGTAACTTCCAGCTGCACCTCCAGAGTCTCCGAATCCTCTTCCTCTCCGGGCCGGACGTGGCACCGGTTGACAAAAAGCTGCCACTGGACGCAGTCCTCCGGCTCCAGGCCGGGCAGGTCCACGATCTGACTGACGGACAGCTCAAAGGTATTTTCATGAAGATTGCCTTGCTTGCAGTACCACAGCACTTCCAACCGAATGGTTCCTTTGACGACCGCTTTCCCTGCCAGCACCTTGCCGTCCTGGCAGATTCCCTGGGCGCAGGCACGGATCACCCGTTCCGGCGTCCCTTCCCCAGCCCCCAGATGGAGGGTATCCCGCACCGGGAAGCGGCTGGAACCCTGAATGGACCGGCAGCAGAATTCCAGCGGCGTCCGGCGGCATTCCAGCCCTTCAAACTGTTCCAGCAGCGGCAGAGGCCGGGTATAGCTTTGGCGAATCCGCACCACCACAGTCCCACGGCAGCCGATGCGGCGACGATCGCTGGGAATGGCGGTAAGGCGGCAGCTTTGAACCTGCCAGGCAAGCTGCATTTCACCGTCCTCCTCTTTGGCGGGAAACTCTATGGTTTTGCTCAATTCGGCAGAATGTTCCGCCAAATGGATCTGATCGTCCTGATCGGCGGCGTACAGCACCAGCAGCTTTGCGCTGCCTTCCAGTTGAATACGGTTTTCACTTAAACGGTTCCAGTGCAGATCCGGCTCCAGCCAGGCGGAGAGGATCTTAAACACGCCGGGCAGGTAATCCGGCAGAAGTATTTCCTGCTCTACCGTCAACTCCGCCGCCATGGGCGGCATGGACTGATAATGGACAAGTGTTTCGCTCATAGCAATAATCTCCTTTTCCGTTTTAGGGGTTACCCCAATGTATGGCAGGACGGAGGTAAATATGCGCCTGTCCGCTGGGGAATTGTTTCTGAAAGGATGAATTGACAAAACAGAAAATCTCCTGTAAAATGTATTATTGAAATATTATTCCTTCGACTCATCGAAGAAGCCCGTCCGGAGGCCGTTTACCCATGCCTCCGGCGATACAGGAAAGGGGACGTTTACGAATGGGAATGACAATTGCAGAAAAGATTCTCAGCGCCCATCTGGTGGACGGCGAAATGGTAAAGGGCCAGGAAATCGGCATTAAGATTGACCAGACCTTGACCCAGGACGCTACCGGCACCATGGCTTATTTGGAATTTGAGGCCATGGGTGTGCCTCGGGTGAAAACCGAGCGCAGCGTGGCTTACATCGACCACAACACGTTACAGTCCGGCTTTGAAAACGCCGACGACCACCGGTTCATCGGCTCTGTGGCCAAAAAACACGGCATCTGGTTCTCCCGTCCTGGCAACGGCATCTGCCACCAGGTACACCTGGAACGGTTCGGCATTCCGGGCAAGACTCTCATCGGTTCTGACAGCCACACCCCTACCGGCGGCGGCATCGGCATGTTTGCCTGCGGCGCCGGCGGATTGGACGTAGCTGTGGCCATGGGCGGCGGCGCTTACTACATCACCTGCCCGGAAGTGGTGAAGGTAGAACTGAAGGGCAAGCTGAAGCCCTGGGTTTCCGCCAAAGATGTGATTTTGGAAGTGCTGCGGGTGCTGTCCGTCAAAGGCGGCGTGGGCCGTGTCATTGAGTATGCCGGAGAAGGGGTGAAGACCCTGACGGTGCCGGAACGGGCCACCATCACCAACATGGGCGCAGAACTGGGCGCCACTACTTCCATCTTCCCCTCCGACGAAGTGACCCTGGCTTTCCTGAAAGCCCAGGGACGGGAAGCGGATTGGACCGAAATCAAGGCCGACGAGGACGCCGTTTACGACAAGGAAATCACCATCGACCTGTCCGGTCTGGCTCCTGCCGCCGCTTGTCCCCACAGCCCGGACAACGTCAAGCCCATCTCCCAGCTGGCGGGCAAGAAAATCAACCAGGTCTGCATCGGCTCCTGCACCAACTCCTCCTATCTGGACCTGATGAAAGTGGCCTACATTCTCAAGGGCAAAACCTGCCACCCCGACGTGAGCCTGGCCATTGCCCCCGGTTCCAAGCAGGTGTTCACCATGCTGGCCCAAAACGGCGCATTGGCGGATTTGATTGCTGCCGGCGCCCGGATTTTGGAATGTGCCTGCGGTCCCTGCATCGGCATGGGGCAGTCTCCCAACAGCGGCGGCATCTCCCTGCGAACCTTCAACCGGAACTTTGAAGGACGCAGCGGCACCGCCGACGCTCAGGTTTATCTGGTCAGCCCGGAAACTGCTGCGGTCAGCGCCCTCACCGGCGTCTTTACCGATCCCACCGAATATCTGGACGAAATGCCTGACTTCGTAATGCCGGAGCAGTTCCTCATCAACGACAACATGGTGGAAGCTCCCGCTCCTGTGGAAGAGATGGACAAGGTGGAAATCCTCCGGGGTCCCAACATCAAGCCCTTCCCCACCACCGCTCCTTTGGCAGAATCCATCAAAGCCGATGCCGTTTTGAAGGTAGGCGACAACATCACCACCGACCACATTATGCCTGCCGGCGCCAAGATCCTGCCCTACCGCTCCAACATTCCCTACCTGAGCAAGTTCTGCTTCGGCGTCTGCGACTCCTCCTTCCCGGAACGGGCATTGGAAGCCGGTCAGTCCATTGTGGTAGGCGGCAGCAACTACGGTCAGGGTTCCTCCCGTGAACACGCTGCCCTGGTTCCGCTGTACTTAGGGGTGAAGGCAGTGCTCACCAAGAGCTTCGCCCGAATCCACCGCGCCAATCTGATCAACGCCGGCATTCTGCCCCTAACCTTTGTCTATGAAAGCGACTACGACAAGATCGACCAGGGCGACACCCTGGAACTGGCCAATGTTCGTGACATCATCAAGGAAGGCAAAGAACTGGTGGTCAAGAATGTGACCAAGGACTTCCTGATTCCGGTGAAGTACGACCTGTCCGGCCGTGCCAAGGACATTCTGCTGGCCGGCGGCCTGCTCAACTACACAAAACAGCAGAGCGCCAAGTAACCCCATACTGCAATTTGAAAGGAGCTAACTTCATGGCCAAAATTCAAATGAAAACTCCCCTGGTGGAGATGGACGGAGACGAGATGACCCGCATCCTTTGGAAGATGATCAAGGATATTCTTATCTGCCCTTATGTGGATCTGAAAACCGAATATTATGATTTAGGATTGGAACACCGCAACGAAACCAACGACCAGGTCACGTTCGATTCTGCGGAAGCTACCAAGAAATACGGCGTGGCGGTTAAGTGCGCTACCATCACCCCCAACGCTGCCCGAATGGATGAGTACCATCTCAAAGAAATGTGGAAGTCCCCCAACGGCACTATCCGTGCCATTTTGGACGGCACGGTGTTCCGCACCCCGATTATCGTCAAGGGCATCACTCCCTATATCCCCACCTGGACCAAGCCCATCACCATCGCCCGTCACGCTTACGGCGATGTGTACCGGAATACGGAAATGGTGGTGAAAGCCGGCGCCAAGGCGGAATTGGTCGTGACCGACAAGGACGGCAACGAAACCCGCAGCCTGATCCACGACTTTAACGGGGACGGCATCGTTCAAGGCCTTCACAATCTGGACAAAAGCATCGGTTCCTTTGCCCGTGCCTGCTTCAACTTTGCTTTGGACAGCAAAAAGGATCTTTGGTTTGCCACCAAGGACACCATTTCCAAGAAGTACGACCACCGGTTCAAGGATATTTTCCAGGAGATCTACGACAACGAATACAAGGAAAAATTTGAAGCTGCCGGCATCGAATATTTCTACACCCTGATTGACGACGCTGTTGCCCGTGTGATCCGCAGCGACGGCGGTTACATCTGGGCCTGCAAGAACTATGACGGCGATGTAATGAGCGATATGGTGGCCACCGCTTACGGCTCCCTGGCCATGATGACCAGCGTACTGGTAAGCCCCGACGGCATCTACGAATACGAAGCTGCCCACGGCACCGTGCAGCGCCATTATTATAAATACCTCAAAGGCGAGTCCACCTCCACCAACAGCGTGGCCACCCTCTTTGCCTGGACCGGCGCACTGCGCAAGCGTGGCGAACTGGATCATCTGCCGGAACTGACGGCCTTTGCCGACAAGCTGGAAAAAGCCACTATCCAGACCATTGAGGACGGCGTAATGACCGGGGATTTGTATCTGCTCTCCAAATTAGAAAACAAGAAAAAAGTGGATAGTGAAACTTTCCTGAAAGAGATTGACAACCGGCTGAAAGTAATGTTATAATTTTAACAAAGTAAGGCGTTCCATCACGCCGGAAAGGTCGGTTGCCGCCCATGGACGAAAAAGACGCAGTCCGTTCCAACAGTATTTCCTCCGCAGTGATTCACCGTCTCCCCCGTTATTACCGGCTGCTGAATGAAATGAAGCGCAACGGGAAAAACCGCACTTCCTCCCGGGAATTGGCGGCGATTATGGGTCTGACTGCCAGCCAGATCCGCCAGGACTTCAACTGTTTTGGCGGATTCGGGCAGCAGGGATACGGTTACAATGTGGATACCCTGCTGGAAGGGTTGTGGCAGATTTTAGGTCTGGACCGGCAGATACCCGCTATCCTCATTGGCGTAGGCCGGCTGGGTACGTTGGTGTCCTCTTACATTACCGACGGACGGTTCAGCTACAAACTGATCGGGTTATTCGACAACAACCCTGCTTTGCAGGGCAAGATCGTGGACGGCTTGGCAATCCAAAACGACCAGGCGCTGGAAGCCTTCTGCCGGAAACATCACCCGGAAGTTGCGGTGCTTTGCGTTCCTAAAACTTCTGCTGCCGGCTTGTGCAAACAGCTCACCCAATATGGCATCAAGGGGTTTTGGAATTTCAGTCACTACGACATCGCCTTGGATTATCCCGATGTGATTGTGGAAAACGTCCACCTTTCTGACAGCTTAATGAGCCTGCATTTTTTGATGTATCAAAATCAGAAAAACAACAGTCTTTAATTTCATGAAGCCTGAATGGCTTACTGCACCTGAGCAGTTTCTTGCTGTTCAGGTTTTTCCTTCACATTCAGCAAAAAAATGTGATATACTGAAATGAAAAATCCACGGAAGTGAGGCCACTGACATGAAACACCCGAAGGTTAGCGTTCTTCTTGGGGTATTGAACCAGGAATCTTATCTGCCTGCTTGCATCGAGAGCGTACTGTCTCAAACATTTTCCGATTTTGAATTTATTATCTTAAACGATGGTTCCACCGACCGCACTTGGGAGATTATCCAAGACTATGCCAAAAAGGACAGCCGTATCCGCCCTTATTCTTTTCCGAAAAAACAAGGGATTGCAGTGGGTTGCAATTTTACCGTTGACAAAGCAGCAGGAGAATATTTGGCGCGAATGGACGGAGATGATATTTGGAATCCGGAAAAGCTGGAGCGTCAGATCCAATATTTAGAGCAGCATCCGGAATGCGGCGTCTGCTTTTCCCAGGCTGATATTATTGACGGGGACGGCAAGGTGGTGCAGGGAGCGGACTGTGGCTTTATGGATCAGTTGTTCGCCCAGCAGAACCGAAGTCAAAGTCAGTGGCTGAAGGATCTTTTTTGTCTCGGAAACTGCTTGCTTCACTCCTCTTCGGTCATTCGAAGCAGCAGCCTGAAGCAAGTAGCCGGATACCGCAATGCATTTCGGCAGCTTCCAGATTTTGATTTATGGATGCAACTGATTCAGGTAAGTGAATTTTATGTGCTGCCCGAAAAGCTTCTCCGGTATCGTTGGTACGCCCAAAACACCAGCATTCCCAATTCCACCGGCGCTTCCCGTACCTATCAAGAATATTTTCAGCTCTACCTCCAACTGTTTCAATCGATGGATTCGGCCTTGTTTTGCCAGGCCTTTTCCTCTCTGTTTCGCTGTCAGGATTCTTCCACTCCACAAGAATTGGCCTGCGAACAGGCCTTTTTACTGCTGGATCACAGTGCCGGCGAACTTCCGGAAGCAGGAAAATTAGCGGGATTGACTCTTCTAACTAATCTGATCAATCACGAAGAAACCCGTGAATTATTAGAAACAAAATACAATTTTACAACGTTTGACTACGTTGCACTGGAAAGCGACCCTGTTTTTTATTCGACCCCACTGCACTATCCCGATGCAAAGCTGATTCCCAATAATTTTACACAAGAAGCCACCTTATACTATAATACCAAGGTGGAGTTGACCCAGGATAAAATCTTAACCCAGCCCTATTCTGCCACCGGTAAATTGCTTCATTTTACTTTCACTTTGCCGGAAAAAGACATTCAGATTCTGCGGTTCGATCCATTGGAAGGTCACCCGTGCATTGTTTGGTTTTTCTACGCTGAATTCAATGGTCAGCCATTACACGGAGAGCCGGTTGGCGCAACCTTTCAAGGGGGATGGCATTTTTCTGGAGAGGACCCCCAAATCATGCTTTCTCTACCTCAACCGATATCGGGAACCATAACAATTACCCTTGGAATTTCGTTGTTGGATCAGGCTGAGTTCAATCTAAAAGGGGAAAATCTAATTTCAGTTAGTCGAGTAGACTATCTCAAAATGCAAGACTCGTTAAAAGAACAATTTCAGCAAGAAAAACAAATCCTTCTAAACAAACAGGCCGATCTTCAACATAAACAAGATCTTCTTCAACAACAACTGGAGAATATCTCTTTGCAGCTTCAAACCACCACTGCTGACCGAGATGCGCTGCGGACACAACTAGACCACATCTATCAAACCAAGGCTTATCGGGCCTATGCCAAAGTACGGCATCTCTTTCAGAAATAAAACGAAATAAAAATGCTCCTTCGATCCGATGTGGCGCAGCGATGCGCTGAATCCATTGCAGAAGGAGCATTTTACTTTTTGTTTTGAGTAAAAAAATTCATCTCACAGAATTTCGTAACCGTCTAAAATCTGCTTTTCCGACAGCCAAGGCAAGGTGTTTTCCAACATTACCCCAAATCGAGGGTCACTGGAATAGCTGAACGTGGTTTTAATGGTCAGCTCCAGAAAGCGGGTCGCTCGTTCCATGGCAATGGGCAGGCTGTCCCCTTTCAGCAACGCCCCCACCACCACCGAAGCAAACAGATCTCCGGTACCGGGATACCCTGCCGGAACATTTTCGTACCGGATACGCCAAAAGCTGCCGGTGTCCCGGTCGTAGCCGATGTTGTTCATGGTATGATCCGCCAACTGTGCCCCGGTGATAATCACCTGTTTCGGGCCAAGCTCCGACAAGCGGAGCAGCTTCGTTTTATATTGATGGGCAGTAAGGGGCAGCGTCACCGGATCTTCATGGAGCAGCAAAGCCACTTCGGTGGGATTCGGGGTAATCAAATCCGCCCGATGCACCAGTTCTCCAACCCGTTTGCACATTTGGCGGGTATAGGTTTTATAAATACGGCCGTGATCCCCCATCACCGGATCTACCACCGCCATAGCGTTTGGATAGGCATCTAACACCTCCAAGCAGTCATCGAACTGCTGCTCACTGGAAAGAAACCCGGTGTAGACGCATTCAAATTCAATGTTCTGGCTGCGGTACTGTTCTACCGCCTTCGGGATATAGCCGGTCAAGTCCTCCATTACCACATTGGAAAAACCGCCGGTGTGGGTGGAAAGCAAAGCGGTGGTCAAAGGCACCGGCTGAATTCCCATGACCGAAAGCACCGGCAGGATCACCGTTAAGGAACAGCGTCCGAAGCCGGACAAGTCATGGATTGCCGCCACCCGAGGGGGACGCATCAACATAATAATTCCTCCATTCTACAGAGCAGCTTCTCTGAAAGCCGCACCGTTTCAGTTTGACGGATAGGATAGCAACATTGCAGTTTTCAATCAAAAAATTTTCCAGCCCGATTCCGGCATGAGCCATTTTCTCCGGCAGATACTAAAGCGGGAAAGTCATTTCCACGCTTTAACACAAGGAGGGATTTGGAATGAAAACCGCACCCATTCTCACCGGCATCGCTTTAGGCGCCGCAGCCGGTACTGCTGTGTCCATGATGAGCAGCCATCATGCCAAGCAAAAAAGCACCATGAACAAGGTGAAGCATACTGCCGGCAAAGCGCTGAAAACAGCAGGCGCTGTAATGCAAAGCGTGGCGTACGCCATGAAATAACGGTTCACCCAAAAAGAGCGGTAGGACTTACCCTGCCGCTCCATGATTACTTATTTTTATTTTTCAAAACAAGCTAACAGTTCCTGGGTGCGGTTGGTTTTTTCCCACTCAACGCCCAGTTCTTCCCGGCCCATGTGGCCATAGCTGGCCAACTTGCGGTAAATGGGTTTGCGCAGATCCAACTGCTTGATAATGGCAGTGGGACGAAGATCAAACACCGTCTCCACCGCTTTCGCCAGTGCTTCATCGCTGTAATTGCCGGTGCCGAAGCTGTCCACCCGAATGGAAACCGGATTGGCCACCCCAATGGCGTAAGCCAACTGCACTTCGCAGCGACGAGCCAGCCCCGCCGCCACAATATTTTTCGCCACCCAGCGGGCTGCGTAAGCGGCGCTGCGGTCCACCTTGGTGGGGTCTTTGCCGGAGAAGGCGCCGCCGCCATGGCCGGCGTAGCCGCCATAGGTGTCCACAATGATTTTCCGGCCG
>CAZWNI010000011.1:0-20354 GCA_964635385.1 uncultured Oscillospiraceae bacterium | reverse complement strand
ATCCACTGCGTGGGGTTCGTACCCCCACCAGTTTTTTGTAGAAAAGCGAAACAAGCCTTCGGCGTGTTTCTGACTAAAAACTTTTATGTTTTACTTTTTCTAAAGCCTGCATTGTCTCTTTTTTCGGGATTGCAATAGGTGAAGGACACCTTCTCCCACAGACCATCATTTCCAGTTTGTCGTTTTTACAGCAGTCAGGGAATCGGTTTTGGATTATCAATAGCCAAAACAGAACGAACCGAGAAACTCCAAAGTAGAATTTCTCGGCTCGTTTATACTATTTGTATTATAACTGCATGGCTCCCGACATAACGCACACCCCTTCCGCCCCGGCCTTGATGGTCAACGGTGCGTTTTGGGGAGTGATGCCTCCGATGGCGTACACCGGAACGGTCACCGCCCGGCAGACCTGTCCCAGAAACTCCAGCCCCCTGGGGGAAAGCCCCGGTTTACAGCCGGTAGGAAAGATATGCCCTGCTATCAGAAAATCGGCGCCCTCCCGCTGGGCCTGCACCGCTTCCGGCACGGAATGCACCGATACCCCCAGCCTTTTAATACCTTTGGGACGGCCAAATTCCGTCAGCAGGGGGAAGGAAAGCTGGAGATAGGGATTGTCCAGCGCAGTACCGGCTTGGGGAAAGCCGTTGAGGTAACAGGGCACCCCCGCCTTTTGGCAGAGGGGAAGCACCTGTTTGGCCAAAGCGGCGTAGTCCTCCCAGTTCAGATCCTTTTCCCGAAGGATCAGCCCAGCCGGCTGTTCAGCCAGCACCCGCTGAATCTGTTCCAAGAAGGGGCGGGTGCAGAGCTTGCGGTGGGTGACGGCTATGGTCTTACAGGTAAACATAATCGTTCATCACCGGTTGCAGACCCCGGGAACGGATACCCGCCAGCACCTGTTCCACATTCCGGGTGTCGCTGATTTCAAACTGGTCGTCCCCTTCTTCTTCCCCGGCATGACTGCCGATGCCGGTGCTGACTCCGGCAGAGATCTTGGTGGCCGCCAAACCGATGACATGATCCCGAAACCGGGCGCACTCCCGGGTGGAGATGGTCATTCCCGCAAAGGGCATAAACAGCCGGTAGGCCGTCATCACCTGCAAAAGCTGAGGTTCATGCACGTCCTTGGGATTGATTTTGTCGTTGTTAATAATAGGACGCAGACGGGGACAGGAGAAGGAAATTTCTGCGTGGGGGTACTTGCGCTGGATCAGCCAGGCGTGCATACCGGTGGCAAAGGCGTCTTTGCGGAAATCGTCCAGTCCCAGCAGGGCGGCAAAGGCCACGCCCCGCATACCGCCCATGAGGGCACATTCCTGGGCGTTGACCCGGTAAGGGAACACCCGCTTGTGGCCGCCCAGATGGAGCTTGCCGTACTTTTCCGGATTGTAGGTTTCCTGGAACACGGTGACATAATCCGCCCCGGCCTCCCGGAGTTTGCGGTACTCGTCGCTGTTCATGGGGTAGACTTCCACCCCCACCATCTTGAAGTACTCCCGGGCAATGCGGCAGGCGTCGGCGATATAGTCCACGCCGCTCATCTTCCGGCTTTCGCCGGTGAGGATCAGGATTTCTTCCAGCCCGGTTTTGGCAATGGCCTCCATCTCCCGACGGATACTCTCTTTGTCCAGCTTGGCCCGGCGGATCTTGTTGTGGCAGTTAAAGCCGCAGTAAACGCAGTGGTTCTCGCAGTAGTTGGAGATGTAGAGCGGGGTGAAGAGGTACACCGAGTTGCCGAAGTGCTTCCTGGTTTCCAACTGGGCCTTTTGTGCCATCTCCTCCAAAAAGGGGGCGGCGGCGGGGCTGAGCAGGGCGGCAAAATCTTCCGGGGTGCGGTGATCTGTATCCAGCGCCCGGCGGACATGGGCGGCGGTGTAGCGGTTGTAGTCGTATCCTTCCCGGCGGCGCAGCACTTCTTCCAAGATGGTGGAATCAATTTGCTCCATCTCCGGGGCATATTCCATAGGGTCCCAGTCTTGTGTGATTTTGGTCATACCGGCTCCCTCCCTCAATCCTGCAAAAATCCGGTAAGGGGGCTGGAAGCGCTGGCGGTCTGGCGCACCCGTCCCAAACCGGACAGGTAGGCGGCCCGGCCTGCTTCAATGGCCTTGCGGAAAGCTCCAGCCATGGCGGGAATGTCCCCGGCGGTGGCAATGGCGGTGTTGGCCATAACTGCGGCGGCCCCCATTTCCATCACTTCACAGGCCTGGCTGGGACGGCCGATGCCGGCGTCCACAATCACAGGAAGGTCGATTTCCTCCACCAGAATCTGAACGAATTCCTTGGTACACAACCCCTTGTTGGAGCCGATGGGAGCGGCCAGCGGCATAACAGCGGCGGCTCCGGCTGGTCAAAAGCTTCGCAGAGAATGGGGTCCTCTCGAAACAGTTCTCCGGCATTTTCTTCGGTGACCCGCACTGTCTGAGGCAGCAGAGTCAGGTAGGGGTTAATCTGCCGCAGCAGCCGGCAGAGGGCTTTGGTTTTTTCCTGCCCCAGTTGGGAGAGGAAATACTGCTGGCGGTTGAGGTTGGTGAGATCCACCACATCAAAATCCACCAGGTGCAGAGTCCCTACCCCGGTGCGGGCCAGCATCACCGCAATGTGGCTGCCCAACCCCCCTAAACCGGCAATTCCCACCCGGGCCTCCGCCAGCCTTTGCCGGATTTCCCAGGAAAAGCGCTGGTCCATGGCCGCTTGGAGTTGTTCTTTGGTAACGTTTGGAGTATCAGCCGCCTCCCACAAAACGAACCACCTCCAATTTGTCCCCCTCATTCAAAGGAGCAGCTTCATATTGGGTGCGGGGCACAATCTCGCCGTTTTTTTCCACCGCCACCCGTTTTGGGTCGAATCCCATCTGAATGAGCTGTTCCAACACATTGGCACAGCCTTCCCGTGTCTGTCCGTTGACCGTTACGGTCATCTTCTTCACCTCCCAATGAGCAACAAAAAAAGCGCACGAAAGCCTACACCCGTGGTGGTGTACCCCTTCGTGCGCTCTGCACTCTGAAAAACAGTATACCTACTCCTTTGCTTTTTGTCAAGTCCCTTCCTTGTGAGTCTGTTTTTCCTCCAGCGCCGCTAAAATGCCCTGCTGGGTAAATGCCAGGCCCAGGCCGGTGTCCATGGTCAAATGGTAGTTGGAAGCCAAGCCCCAGATGCCGTGGGTGTAGTAGCGGTAATGTTCCCGGCGGCGGCAGTCTTCCCGCTGGATTTTTTCTTCCGCCTGCTGCAAGGTCAGCCCTTCCCGCTGCTGAACCCGCCGCGCACGGAGAGCCGGATCTCCGTGGAGGAACACCCGCAGGCAGTTGGGATCCTCCCGCAGCACAAAGTCCCCGCAGCGGCCTACGATGACACAGTTTCCTTTGGCAGCCGCTTCCCGAATGGCTTGAGATTCCGCCTGATAGATTTGGTCTTGGGGCGCAGCTTGTTGTCCGCCGTACCCTTCCATGGAGTGAAGCAGATCGAACAGCAGGCTGCCGGTGATCCCCTCTTCTTTTTCCTCCACAAACCTTTCCGGCAGGCCGGTGGTCCCGGCGGCTGCCTGGATCAAATCGCTGTCATAGTAATCCCAACCCAGTTTCCGGGCCAGTTCCTTGCCGGTTTCCCGGCCCCCGCAGCCGTACTGCCGTTCGATGGTGATGCACCAATAGTCATTTTGCTTTTCCGTTTTGGTTTCTTCCTGTACCGAAGGATACAGCTTGCCGGGAAGGAACCGCAGCCACCGTCCCAGCAGCCGGGCAATAAACCCAACCAGCAGCGCCGCCACGATGGTGCCTTCTCGCACCCCTTGCAGCCCGTGGAAAAACACCAGGGACAGCACCCCGGCAATCACCGTCATAGATGCGTCAAAACAAATCTTGGTGGTACCGAAATCGGTGCGCCAGGCAGAGACAATGGAGCGGACAAAAGATTCTCCCGGCAGCATCACGACGTCTGCCAACACTTCCAAATACACCCCAAACCCCAGCACGGCGCAGCCGATGAGCAGGCTCGCCGCTTCCAGCAAATAACCCTGCGGATTCATCCAGCCCAGCAGTATCATGGTCAGGTCAATAAACCAGCCAAACAGCACTGCCACCGGAATTTGCAGCCAGTATTCCGGCTTAAACTTTTTCCGCAGCAAAATTAACTGGAAGAGTACCAGCAGCACATTAAAAAGTATGGTGAATATCCCCATAGACCAGGGAAACTCCAAACTCAACACATAGGGAATAGATGAAATCGGCGAGGTACCCAGATTGGCCTTGGTAATCAGGCTTACCCCCAAAGAATTGATAAATAGTCCAACGAGAAAAATGCCGTACCGCATTCCCAATTCTCTGCGGCTTCTTTTTCCTGCTTTTGTTTCACTCATTCTGCTTCCTCTTTCCCATCTTTTAAGTTGTCCACAACCTGCATCAGCAGGGCCGCCAATTCCCGGCGTTGATTTTCTTCCAGACCACGAAGGGCCTGTTCCTCCAGTAAGATAAAAGCCTGCCGGGTCTGTTCTGCCTTTTCTTCCCCCAGAGCGGTGAGGTACACCCGCAGGCTTCGCCGATCTCCCGGTTCAGCCTGACGGCGGATAAAGCCGGCGTGTTCCATTCCTGCCAGCACGCTGCTCACCGAAGCCGGTTCCATATGACAGCCTGCCGCAATGGCTTTTTGATTGGCGCCGTTGTGTTCCTGCAAATAGTCCAGCACCTTGGGCTGACCGGCAGTCAGCCCGGCTTTTCGCAGCCGGTTCAACACCTTTTTCTGGAAGTCGGCGTGGACGGCCATAATTTGATAGTGGAAATTTGGCTCCATAGCGGCTTGCTCCTTTTTAATTTGAATTCTTATTATTAGAACTCTTATTAGTTTAACCAACTTTTTGTCTGCTGTCAATCCAACCGCAAGGAGAACGGTTCTGTTTTTGGAAAGTTGTACAGTTATCAGGAGGGCTTGTAGATAAATTTGCAAAATCATAACACTTTTCTTTTCCAACGTGTTATAATAGATACATTAGTCATTCCAATGGTATCTGATTCCCGTTTCAGCCAAGGGACATCAGTTTGGCATCATAAAAATCTCTTTTATAAAAAGGATGAAGTGCATGGCAGTCGACAACAAAGACTTTGAAGAATTAAACCGCCGCAAAAACGAGTGGGTGGAACTGCGGCAGAAGCACCAGAAGCTGATGAATGCTTCCAGTCCGGAAGAGCGCAACCAGATCATTCCCAACACGCCTCAGGAAGGCCCCCACACGCAACCTGCCACCGCCGGCGAACGGGTCTCCAATTTCTTTTACCACTACAAAGTGCCGGTAATCCTGGTGACGATCGCAGTGCTGTTTGTTGCGTTATGCCTGTATCTGTTTTTTAGCTCGGAGCGGTATGACATGGAGATCGTTCTGTATACCAGCACCACCTACGACTCGGAAGAGATCGCCGAAGTCACGCAGCAGCTGGAATCCATATCCCAAGGAATGAAAGAGGACGGCGGCAACCTGAGCATCAGCTTCAATGAAATCGACTCGGATTCCAGTCAAACCGACATCAACGCCGCCTACCAAACCCAGCTGATCCTGACCTTCTATCTGGATTCTTCCTTCCTCTACCTTTGCTCCCAGGAAACCTACGACAGCCTTTCCAGCAACAGCGACATTACCTTGGCGGATCTTTCCTCCTTGGGAAACAGCGAAAACCTGGAACAGAACCGATATCGGGTCAACGACAATCCCCTGTTCGCCTCCATCAGCGAAGATGGTGATCTCTATTTGGTAGCCTGCGATGTCTCCATGGTGGATCAGGACAATCTGGACGATTACCAGCAGGCGTTGGATCTGCTGCAGCGGATCATTGCAGCGGAAGGAGCCTGACTTTAAGCAATCAAACAAAAGAAATGACGCTGGATCGCCCATGGGTGCGGATCTAACGTCATTTCTTTTTTATGCTTTTTTCTGTCAATTTTTCTTCCGTCCAAACAGCCGGGCAAAGAGTCCTCCCTTTTTTGCCGGAGCTGCGGGAAAGCCGGCCGGCTGGAACTGTTTGGCCTGTTGGGCCTGCTGGTAAGCCTGCTCCCAGAAATACTGCTGGCTGTCCAGCGGCGGCTCTCCTTCCTGGATTCGGTAAACGTAACTGCCGTCGGGTTGCTGAATCCTGGCTTTTTGGTTGTCCCGGAACATCATGTCCAGGATTTCCTCCAGTTGTTGTTTCAGTGCAGGGTCCGCAATGGGGGCGCCAACCTCCACTCGGTGTTCGGTGTTGCGAGTCATAAAGTCGGCGGAGGCGATGTAGAGTTTTTTCCGTTCCCCTGTCCCAAAGCTGTAGATTCGGGCGTGTTCCAAATACCGGCCCACAATGCTGATAATGGTAATGGCGGGATAAATGGGCTTCATGCAGCAGATGCCCCGAATCACCATTTCCACCTGCACTCCGGCAGCGGCCGCTTCATACAGCTTATCAATCAGGTCTTTGTCGGTGATGGAGTTCATCTTCAGCCGGATCTTCGCCGGTTCTCCCCGTTTGGCAAAGGCAATTTCCTCATCAATCATACTGACGATCCGGCTCTTGCAGCACAAAGGCGCAACCAGAAGATTTTCCACCGATTCTACTACCGTACCGGTAAACAGGCTGTTAAACACCACCGACGCATCGGCAGCGATTTCCGGCCGAGATGTGATAAAGGACAGGTCGGTGTAATGACGGGAGGTTTTTTCGTTGTAGTTTCCGGTACCCACCTGGGTGGTGTACTTGATCTTGTTGCCCACCTTTCGGGTAATCAGGCAAAGTTTGGAGTGTACCTTATAGCCGGGCAAGCCGTAAATCACGTTGCAGCCCGCTTCTTCCAGACGTTTTGACCAGTCGATGTTGTTTTCTTCATCGAACCGAGCCCGCAGTTCCACCATCACGCCTACTTCCTTGCCGTTTTCCGCAGCCTGGATCAAAGCGTTGACAATCTTGGAATGCTTCGCCACCCGGTACAGGGTAATTTTGATGGAGATGACATCTGGGTCTTTTGCGGCCTCCTTCAGCAGCCGCAGGAAGGGGTCCATGGAGTGGTAGGGATAATACAACAGCAGATCCTTCCGCTCAATCTGGGACATCATGGGTTCCTGTTCATTGACCTGATTGGAAGGCTGGGGCTCCTGAGGCGAAAAGAACAGCTTGGGGCGCTGTTTTGCCACGATGTCTTCTATGGCGTAAACGAAGGAAAGATCCAGAGGGCTGGTGTCCACAAACACCTGTTCCGGCTGCAGGGTAAGCTGCTGGCAGAAATAGTTCTTCAAATTGTCGCTGACCGGGCTGTTCAGCTCCAACCGCACCGGAGCCAAACGGCGGCGCTTTTTCAACAATTCCTCCATGGCTGTGCGAAAGTCGATTTCCAGTTCATTGGAGTCCTCCACATTGATGTCAGCATTGCGGGTGATCCGGAAAATGGTTTTTTCCAGCACTCGATGCTTATTGAATACCTGTTCCGCAAAAAAGCAGATCAAATCTTCCGCAAGCACAAATTTCACGCTGTCTTCCCCGCTGGGCAGGATAATCAGCCGGTTGAACAGGCCGCTGGCAGAAATAACGCCCAGCCGCACATCTCCGGACTTAGACGCCAGGTTTACCCCAACATAAATCTCTTTGTTTTTCAAAAACGGAAACGGCTGACGCTTATCAATAATCTGCGGGGAAATCAAGGGCATGATCTCCCTCTCAAAATAGAGCTGCAAATATTGGTACTCCGCCGGGTCCAGGCTGGACATGGTAAGCTGCTGCAACCCTTCTTTGGAGAGCTTGCCCATGAGCTTGTGGTAGCCGGTATCTTTTCGGGGCAGGAGATTGCGCACTTCCCGATAAATGGCCTTTAGCTGCTGCTGAGCGGTCATGCCGGTGCGAATATCCACCGCTTTTTTATTGGCAATGGCCTGGTCAAACAGGCTGCCCACCCGCACCATAAAAAACTCGTCCAAATTGCTTTGAAAGATGGCGACAAACTTCAGCCTCTCATATCGGGGCACCCGATGGTCTTCGCTTTCTTCCAGCACCCGCTCGTTGAATTGCAGCCAGCTTAATTCCCGGTTAGTATACCGAGAAGCAGATAGTCCCCTCTTGCGCTCCGCTTGTTTTTTCATATCGTTTCTTCCTCTCTAATTCCAAATGCGTATTAAGTGGACATTTCCTTTTCAAGCATGACGGCGGATCCAGTCCAGCAGCCAGCCTTCCCGGACGCTGCCGGAAGAAACCTGCACTGTTTCCACCTGAAACAGCCGCATCACCGTTAAAATCACCAGCATTCCAGGCACGCAGGTCACCAACCGCCCTGGATCTGCCGCTAAAATTTCTTCTTTGGCCTGCCGGGGATAATCCAAGTACCGTTCCTTCAATTCTTCCAGCTTCGCCGCTGGAATCCTGCCGTCCGGTGCATGGAGCAGCCGTTTCAGCAGCCGGGCGCTGCCCCCCATCAGGTGCAGCGTAGAAAAAGAGAGGCCCCGGAACGCCTTGGCAGACCCCAGCACTTCTTCCGCCTTCTTTTGAATCTCCTGGGCTTCCAGCCGAGTGGGGAGTTCGCCCGCCACAAACTGCTGCTTCATCTTCAAAGCGCCCAGGAAAAAACTTTCGCTGGGGCCGGGCTTCCCCTCCAGCCAGGTAAAAAGCTGGGTGCTGCCCCCTCCCAAATCCTGGCCCAAAAAGGAATCTTCTTTGGCGGTCAGGCGCATACTCAGGAGATTGAAGTAAGCCTCCTGTTCTCCGGAAATGGGATGGATGGTGATGCCGGTTTCCCGCTCCACCTGATCAATTACCTGAGCCTGATTCGTGATCTGCCGCAAACTGGCGGTGGAAAAACATTCCAGTTTTTCTATGCCTTTTTCCCGGCAGATTTTTTGATATTCCAACAGCACTTCCACCAGACGTCCTATCCCTTCTTCGGACAGCCGATCGTCTTGGATATAGTTAAGGATTTTCACAAACCGTGCTTGAAAATCCAGCGGTGCAAACTTTGTTCCCTGAATTTGATACAGGGCTAATTTCACGGTATTGGAACCCAAATCAATCAAACCAAGCTGCATGGTTTTCCTCCTTTTGCATCGCCAAAGCATTTGCTGCGCTTTACAGTTGCTTCTATCCATGTCATAAAGCCGCCGTTAGGGTCCCGCTGATTTTCGCCGCCAGGCACAAAACGCCATGATTCTGACATTTCTCATCCAAGGCGGCTTCAAACTGGATTTGTCCCCAGTCAAGCAGAACCCGTAACGATTGGCTCTGACAATTATTATACCAAAACCACAGCTTGCCGCAAAGGCTTTCCCTGAAAAACTCTGTAAGTTCTCTGTAAAATTTCGCAGAGAAAAAAGGACGGGCGCCCTCAAGCACCCGCCCAAAAGACGTCCCTTTTACTGAACGCCGCATTCATCGTATTCTTTCCACTTTTCTTCGTAGGCTTTATCGTCCAGGAGCCGGCACACCAATGCCACTCCGGCTGCAATCAGAACACCTAATCCAACAATAAATGCCAGTGTGCTCCAAAATCCTTTGAATTTTTCCATAATGGGGCCACGCTCCTTCCCTGATACAGGTGTTATTTTACCTTTCTATGATACCCCATTCACAAGGGGTTGTCAACCGTTTTTTCTGAGAAAAACAGGCAAAACTGAACAAATCTCAAAGACTCTTTCTGTTTCTTTTTGCTATTTTTACAACAGCCCTTTGGAGTTGCCTCCCCTAAAACCCAGACTCACTTTTGTTCCGGCTGTCCAGTCTTGGATTCCAACGCCTGCAAGCATTTCCCGCAAACATTTTTGTCCTTATACTCCACCAGATCCTGATCCGAATGGCAGAAAACGCAGGTAGGCTGGTATTTTTCCAACACCATCCGATCCCCTTCTACATAAAACTCTAAATAATCCCCTTCCTCAATCTGGAAGGTGCGCCGCAACTCTTTGGGGATGACGATGCGCCCCAGAGAATCTAATTGTCTGGTAATTCCTGTTTCTTTCACAATACTCGTCCTTTCCTGATACGGCGTGACGGCCACAGCTTACTTGCTTGGCTGGTCGTTTTGCTTCGATAATTTCTGCATCCGCTTGGCATTGGCAATCATCAACTTAATCCGGTTTTCCTGATTGATGGCAGTGGCGCCCGGGTCATAGTCAATGGCTACAATATTAGCGGTTGGATTGTTTTCTTTGATCAGACGGAGCATACCTTTACCTGCCACATGGTTGGGCAGACAGCCGAAGGGCTGAGTACAGACAATGTTGGGGGCGCCGGTATGGATTAACTCCAGCATTTCCGCCGTGAGCAGCCATCCTTCTCCCATTTTGTTGCCGTAGCCCACATATCCCTTGACCAAGCCCTTGATCTGGTCGAAGGTCATACCGGCATGATAACGGGGATGACGGGCAATGGCTGCATGAAGATCCCGTTCCCAGCCGATAAGGTAATCCTCAAACCAGGAAGCAATGCTGTGCTTGAGAAAACCGCCGCCGTAAAGATCCGGGTCTACCTTCCGGTTGTCCACCTTAAAGATTACAAAATCCATTAGGCCCGGCACTACCACTTCGACCCCTTCTTTTTGCAGGAAAGCTTCCAGGTTATTATTGCCCAGAGGGGCGTATTTTACAAAAATCTCCCCTACAATTCCCACCTTGATTTTGTCCGGGTCCGGGGTAATGGGAATCTGATCAAAGTCGCAGAGAATCTTTTCAATGTTTTCCTGCACCTTTTTATAGGTGACGTTTTTACTGTCCTGATACTCCTTAACCAGTTTGTCCGCCCAGCGATCCACGGCAGCGTCGCTGTCTCCGGGATTGTTTTCGTAGGGGCGGGTCTGATTGGCCAGCATCATTAACAAATCCCCGTAGACGATGCTGTAGATCAACTGCTTCACCAACGGCAGGGTCAGGGAAAAACCGGGGTTCTTCTCCATGCCGGAAAGGTTGAGGCTGATGACCGGAATGTCTTCAAACCCGTTCTTTTTCAGCGCCTTGCGCAGCAGGTGAATATAGTTGCTGGCACGGCACCCGCCGCCGGTTTGGGTAATCATTAAAGCTACCTTATTCAGGTCATATTTGCCGCTTTTCAGGGCGTTGATCAGCTGCCCGATGACCAGCAGCGCCGGGTAACAGGTGTCGTTGTGGACATCATGCAAGCCTTCGTTGACGATCTCCCGGCCGGAAGAAGTCAGGGGGACGCAGTTGTACCCGGCCTGTTGAAAAGCTTTCGCAAACAGCTTAAAATGCACCGGCAGCATATTGGGCGCCAGAATGGTGTAGCCTTCCTCCCGCATCTGCTTGGTGAACAGCACACGTCCGGTTTTATCCCGTACAATTTCTGCCATGACTTATCCCTCCTTCTGTGCAGCGGCAAGCCGTTTGGCCTGCTCCTGCTTTTCCTCGATGGCGGCCAGCAGGCTGCGAATCCGAATCCGCACAGCGCCCAGGTTGTTGATTTCGTCAATCTTCAGTTGGGTGTACAGTTTGCCGCCCTCCTCCAGAATCAGCCGCACTTCGTCGGTAGTAATGGCGTCGATGCCGCAGCCGAACGAAACGGTCTGGATCAGCTCCATATCCGGCTGCGTGGTGACGTACCGGGCGGCGTTGTACAGCCGGGAATGATAGGTCCACTGATTGAGAACGTGAACTTTCTGCTTCTTGGGAGTGGCCAGATGAGCCACTGCATCTTCGGTGAGCAGCACCAGGCCGAAGGAAGAAAGGAGCTTGTCAATGCCGTGGTTGATTTCCGGGTCGATATGGTAGGGCCGGCCGGCCACTACAATAATCCGCTGACCGTAATCCCGGGCATAGCGGATATACATATCCCCTTTGCTGCGAATGTCCTCCATCCACACCTCATAAGCTCCGTAAGCCGCCTTGGCCGCCCGGGAAATAAGCTGCTGGGAGAAACGGAATTTGTCCTTAAAGTATTCGTAGGCTTTCTTTTCAAAGTCTTTGGGGCGGTGAAGGCCAAAGTAGCCGTTGTAAAATTCCACGTCCTGGAGCACGTCCATATTGGCTTCCAGCAATTCCGGATAATAGGCCACCACCGGGCAGTTGTAGTGGTTGTCCCCTTCCTTTTCGTCCAGGTTGTAGGGCATACAGGGATAGAAGATCCGCTTTACCCCTTTTTCCAGCAGGTTGATCACATGGCCGTGCATCAGCTTGGCGGGGTAACATACCGTATCCGAAGGAATGGTAGACTGCCCCTTGCGGTACAGCGCCCGGCTGGAAGGATCGCTGATCACCACTTCAAAGCCCAGAGTGGTCAAAAAGGCGTGCCAGAAGGGGATCAGTTCATACATATTCAGCCCCATGGGAATGCCGATCTTGCCCAACCCCCCATCGACTCCGTGAAGCTGAGCGATCTTTTCCTGTTTATAGCGGATCATATTGGGGATATTTTCATCTACTTTCACCCCGGTGGGCTTTTCGCAGCGGTTCCCGGAGATGAACCGGCGGCCGCCGTCGAAGATGTTCACCGTCAGGTTGCAGTGGTTGCCGCAGCCCTTGCAGGCGACTGTCTGGCTCTTGTGGGTGAAGTTTTTCAGCCCTTCCCCCATCAGGGTGTTGGAGTGGCTGAGGTTTTTGCCCTTGGCATACAGCGCCGCACCGTAAGCCCCCATCAAACCGGCGATGGAGGGGCGGATCACGTCCCGGCCCATCTCCAATTCAAAGGAGCGGAGGATAGCGTCGCTGAGAAAGGTGCCGCCCTGCACCACAATGTTTTCCCCCAGATCTTTGGGAGAGGAGGCCCGGATCACCTTGTACACCGCATTCTTGGTGACGCTGATGGAGAGGCCGGCGGAAATATCCTCCAAAGTGGCCCCTTCCTTCTGCGCCTGCTTCACCGAAGAATTCATAAACACGGTGCAGCGGCTGCCCAGGTCCACCGGATATTTGGCAAACAATCCCTTTTGGGCAAACGTAGCTACATCGTATCCCATGGACTTGGCAAAGGTTTCCACAAAGGAGCCGCAGCCGGAAGAACAGGCTTCGTTTAACACAATGTTGTCGATGACCCCATTGCGCACCTTAAAACATTTAATGTCCTGTCCGCCGATGTCCAGCACGAAATCCACATTGGGATTGAAGTGGGCGGCAGCTTTCAGATGAGCCACCGTCTCCACCAGTCCGCCGTCAATCTCGAAGGCGCTGCGGATCAGATCTTCCCCGTAACCGGTCACAGCACTGCCTGCCAAAGTGATCCGATCCCCGCAGAGCTCTTCAATCTTCATCAACTGTTCCCGCACCACATGCACGGGGTTGCCCTGGTTGGAGCTGTAATACTGGTACAAAATGCCGCAGTTTTCGTCAATCAGCACCACTTTGGTGGTGGTAGAGCCGCAGTCGATTCCTAAATAGGCTTTGCCCCGGTAATTTTCAATGGGAACCGTCCCCACCGTGGCTTTGGCATGGCGGGCCTTAAACCTGTCATACTCCTCCTGGGACTCAAACAGGGGCGGCATACGCAGGGTGGTGACTTCCTCGTCTGCGGCGGATTCCAGGGCCTGCACCAAACCGTCAAAGTCAAAGGCCTTTCCGTCGTCCAAGGCATAAATGGCACTGCCCATAGCCACGGCGTAGAGGGAAAATTCCGGGAAGACGGCGTGTTCTTTATCCAACTTCAAGGTTTCCACAAACCGCTTCCGCAGACCGGTGAAGAAGTAAAGGGGGCCCCCTAAAAACAGTACCTTGCCCTGAATCTTCCGCCCCTGGGCCAAGCCGGTGATGGTCTGATCCACCACGGCCTGGAAAATAGAGGCGGCGATGTTTTCCTTTTTGGCGCCCTGGTTCAACAAGGGCTGAATGTCGGTTTTCGCAAACACCCCGCACCGGGACGCAATGGAATAGATAAACTCACTGCGGGCGCTGAGCTGATCCAGCTCTTCCGGGGTCACATTGAGCAGAGTGGCCATTTGGTCGATGAAAGCGCCGGTGCCGCCGGCACAGCTTCCGTTCATTCGTTCTTCAAAGGTTCCGTTTTTGTCAAAAAACAAAATTTTGGCGTCCTCACCCCCCAGCTCGATGACCACATCGGTGTCGGGGAACTGGCGGCGCACCAATTCAGAGGTGGCGAACACCTCTTGAACAAAGGGAATGTCCGCCGCCTTGGCCATGCCCAGGCCGGCGCTTCCCGCCACGGCTACGCTGAACCGCTTCCCTTCCAGAAAAGGCTTTGCTTCCTGAATGAGTTCTAAGGTTTTGCTCCGCACTTGAGAGCGATGACGCTCGTATTTGCGGAAAATGATTTCTCCATCTTGCCACACCACAACCTTAGCGGTGGTGGAGCCGATATCAATTCCAACAGAAACCTGCATAGTACCCTATTCTCCAATCTATCCTAAAAACGGACAACTTACCCATAGTAAATCCATTCTTGTTTATTATAGCCCAACCCTTTCAAACTCGCAAGCCCAAAACCAACGGAAAGACAAACATTCAGTCTTTGGACACAATTTGGTCATTTTTGTTCTTTTTTTCCATAAACTTGCAATTATCGTCAAAAGACGTTATAATGATGAGAAAGCTCTTTTGGAACGAGGTGACGGATTTGGCTGGAAAAAAAGCTGGAAAAATCGGCCGGGGATTGCTGTGGCTGGCCGCAGTGGTTTTTCTGTTGGCAGGGGTATTCTTTTTCGCCTTCGCCGTTTTGATACATCAGGGACAGCTCCCCTTTGGCTATCAAATTACTTTGGTACAGCAATCCAGCTGCGACATTCCGCTCACCAACACCTTAGTCCTGACCCGGCAACAGGACAGCTATGCCCTGGGAGACAGCGTGGTCTTTTACCGGCAAGAGGAAAACTCTGCCCAACCGGACTGCGGCACCTTGCAGGAGTTGGAAGAGGGGCTTGGGGTAATCAATCAATCCGGAGACGCAGCCCTGCTCACTTCGGACCTGGTCACAGGGAAAATCCTGCTCTGTTTCCCCACCCTTGGAAAACTGGCGGCTTGGGTCAACGGCCCTTCTCAAAGTTCACTTTTCTTTTGGGCCGGCATTGGGCTGGGGGTGGTGCTGCTGAGTTTGGCGGCGCTGCTGATCATTTCTGCGTTCCGCACTAAAAAACCGGCTTCCCTGCCTGACCGAAGCAGTCAAGCGGCATATCCGCCGGAAACGAACCCCAGCCAGGTAAAATTTTTCTCTCCAGACACGGAAGAATTTTCCCGGCTTTCTCAACCGCAATCTCCCCCCAAGAGCGGCCATTATCCCAGTCCCGAAGAACTGGAAGCGCTGCCCTGGCGGAAATATGCGGAGCAGGAAGACGTGCCCCTGCACAAAGAAACCCCCATGGAAAAATAAAAACGCCGCTCCATCAAGAACGGTGTTTCTAACTTTATATTCAGCGGTAAATCCGCACATAAGCGGGCTCGGCCCCTTCCCGCTCTTCTTTTTCGTAGGTGCCAAGGTATCCCACAATCCGTACCACCTGACCGCCTTTGGTATACACACGGGGCACTCGGCGGCTCATGGCGCAGGTCAGCTCATAGTTGATGGTGCCGCAATGGGAGGCCAATTCGTCTACCGGCAGAACCGCATCTCCATCTCGGCCAAACAAGGTGACGGTCTCCCCTTCCTGTACGCCGGGCACCTTGGAAACATCAACCATCAGTTGATCCATGCAGACCCGGCCCACAATGGGGCAACGCACACCTCGAATCAGCACATCGGCCCGGTTGGACAGGCTTCTCGGATAGCCATCGGCGTATCCAATGGCGATGGTGGCGATGCGAGTGTCCTTTTGGGTGACGTAGGTGCCCCCATAACTGACGGCATTCCCGGCCGGCAGAATTTTTACGTTGCTGACGGTGCTTTTTAAGGACATAATCGGATAAAAATGGACATCTGGGCGGACGTCGTCGCTGGGGTTCAGACCGTACATGATGATCCCCGCCCGCACAGCGTTGCAGAAGTCCACCTGGAAATTGGTGAGTCCGGCGCTGTTTTGGCAGTGGATCATTCGCAGGGGGAATTCCCTTTGCCGCATCAGGTACTCCACCACTTGGCGGAACCGCTCCACCTGGGTGCGTGTGGTGGCTTGGCAGGCGGGACGGAAGCTGTCCGCCATGGCGAAGTGGGTGAACACCCCTTCCACATGGAGCTGGTGCAGCGCCTTCATTTGCTCCAACTGTTCCAAGCAGCTTTCGTTTTCCCGCTGGACAAATCCGATGCGTCCCATGCCGGTGTCGATGGCCAAATGGCAGCGCACCACCCGGCGGCTGCGGGTCAGGTACTCGTTGAGCTTTAAGGCGTAATCCAGCCCCAAAATCGTTTGGATTAAATTGTACTCCCAAAGCACCGGGGCGCACTCTACCGCAGTGTACCCCAAAATCAAAATATCGTCTTCAATGCCCCCCAGTCGCAGGTCCATCGCTTCTTCAATGCTGGAAACGGCAAACTGGTGGATTCCCGCCTTTTGCAGCTCCTTGGCAATCATAATATCTCCGTGGCCGTAGGCGTTGGCCTTCACCACGCCAATCACGGTTTTTTTCGCCAAAGACTGGATCAAGGTAATATTTTCTTTCAGGCAGTCCAGATCGATTTCGCACCAGGTGCGCTTGATCCAACGATCCCGCTGAAAGGTCAATCCTTCTACTGTGCTCATAAGTCCCCTCCAAATTCTCCAAAGACAGAAAGGAAATCATTATGCTGGATACTGTCGTCAGCTTTACCGGACATCAGATGCAGAGCCTGCCCTTTGGAGAGCATTCTCCGGAGATGGACGGCATTAAGTTCCGCCTTTATCAGGAAAGCCGGGCTTTGATGGAGCAGGGCTGCACAGAATTTCTCTGCGGCATGGCCCAGGGCATCGACCTGATTGCCGCCGAGCAGGTGATCCGGTTAAAGCGTTCCCTGTTTCCTGGGGTGCAGCTCATTGCAGTGCAGCCCTACCCCGATTTCACCCGGCAGTGGTCTTTTGCCTGGAAACGGCGGTACGAGGGAGTTCTGCTTTGGTGCAGCCAATGTAAGAACATTGCCCCTTCCTACGATCCCGGCGCCAACCACCGGCGGGATTTGTACCTGGCCAGCCACTGCGGACGGCTCATTGCTGTCTTCAACGGGGACTACACCACCGGCACCGGCTATATGATCCTCCACGCCAAACGGTTAGGGGCGGAAGTGACCATCATTCCCGTACCCGAAGCCCGCTGACCCACTGCCTACTATACTCCTTTTGACGGGAATTTACAACCAAATTTTCCTCATTGATTGCAAAATCAAGTGAAACGCTCAAAAGAAACGTCCATAGCGGCTTTCTTTCTCCGGCAGAATGGTGTGTCAAAAACGCCGCATTGCCGGAAAAGGGAAATCGCTATGGACTGTTCTTTTATTCGTTATGTTTTGCAATTCCATTTATCATCGAGAATCAGGTCGCGCAGTGTTTGCATCGAGACGTCCACCGAAGCGATCTCATCTGCACAACGCTTCAATTCATCTCGGATCGTTTTCTCGTGTTCAATGCTTTTCTTATACTTGATCTGATGCTCCAACGCCGCCCAGAAGTCAATGGCAATCGTCCGAAGCTGAATCTCCGCCATAAGCCCCTGTTCCAGACCGGACGGAAAGATTAAAATAAGGTGCAGACTGCGGTATCCGTTTGGTTTGGGATAGGAAATATAATCCTTGGTTTCCACAACGGTAAATTCATCTCTTGCACTCAGCCAACGGGCAATCTTGTAGACATCATCTACAAAGGAGCAGACAACCCGTATCCCCACAGCATCGTGCATACTGGAAAGGGCAGATTTCCCATCTGTTGGGAACCCGCACCGCTCCAACTTGCGCATCATGCTTTCAGGCTGTTTGATTCTGGACTTGCAGTACAAAATCGGCTCCACTCCGTCCGGGTATCCCCTGGCGGGATACTGACGCACCAGTTCCAGAAGAACTTTTTCCATATGTTTTAACTGAGGCAGTCCATCGCCGTAGTATTCTTCGTAAGTCAATGCAATTTCTCCATTTAATTTAGAAGGGACAGCCGTTTTGCTTTGTTATTCTCACTATCATCAAGGAGAAGGCCGAAACGAAGAGGCCCCATTAAGAGCCGGCAGCCAAAACAAGCTGGCTGGTTGGTCCCGCAAATCTTTCGTTCCCCTTCAAGCAGGCCGTCTATCGAGATTGCAGGAAACACTGCCCGGCAGGGGTTAAGCTGCATAAAGTTTGGTCTCCTTTTGCCCATTCTATCCAAACAACGACAGATTGCCGCACGGACTATGCGCTGCGTCCCCAAAGATTCTGCGCCCCCTTGGGAACCATTTCCGGTTTCACCGCCGCTTTCGTTTCAGGCTTAACCCGGAACAGCCAGCCTTTCCTCTTTTTCTGCGGTTTTTTTCATCAAATCCTGATAGGCCAATCCGTACTTGGAAAACGATGTGCGGAACACTTTGAGCCGGTTCAGTTCATGGCTCATCCAGAGGGGAAAGCCGCCTGACGTCTTGATTTCCATCAAAGTTTTGCCGTCGCTTAACAGCGGCGTTCCATACGCCTCGCTTCCCAAGGAAAGGTCGTGTGTCCGATAAAGAATGTTCTCATCAAACGTCACACGAAAATCACTGCCATCTATGGTATAGAACGCTTCCCGCTCATACGAAAGAAACACCGTCGGATGCAAACCTTCATAATAGGAGCGGAAATATTCAATCTCCTGTGCAATCTGTGAATGAACCGGAAGAGGTGAGCCAGTCCGAAAACTGTCCTTGGCCTGTGTTTCCGGCAGGGTCAGCCGGCGTTTATACACCACCGACTTGTATTTCTTTTTCAGTTCCACAAACACCGGGTCCGCCGGCTCCGCCGTCTGGTAACTGCGGATACGGAGCTTTTCCTTGTAAACCGGCTTTTCAAGGGAACGCCGGATCAACCGGTAATTATCGGTATCATAGTAGATATTTCGAATGGTGGTACGTCCATACTGATCCAGTTTCATATAAGGCTGCATGGCCTGTAAAATATCCTGTTTCTGCTGTTGTGTCAACAAATATTTCATTTCGTACCGCTTAAAAGTCGCCTGATATGCCATTTGTTTTCTCCTTCCGCATATGCTTATTCATTTATCAGAGAGCTGATCAGTTCCAGCACCTGTGAGATGGGGATTGCATATCCCATTCCCTCCACATCGGTAGAGGATACCTTTGCCGTATTGATTCCGATCAGTTCGCCATTCATGTTGAAAAGGGCTCCCCCGCTGTTGCCGGGATTGATCGCCGCATCTGTCTGGATATAGGTAGATTCTCCGGTATCTGTACTGATCGAACGATCCAATGCGCTAACAATGCCTGTCGTCACCGACTGGCCATATCCAAGGGCGTTTCCGATGGCAACGACCTGTTCGCCTACCACCAGTTCATCTGAATCGCCAATGGAAACCACAGAGATTTGCGAAAGCGTATCCGAAGACAAATCGTCCAAAGATACTTTCAACAACGCAATATCCATGGATTCATCATAGCCGCACATCTGCGCTTCATAAGTCTGATCGTCCACAAAGGTGACGGAAAGCGTTGTCGCTCCTTCCACCACATGGTAATTGGTCACCATGTATAGCTCCGAATCGCTGGAATAGATGATCACACCTGAGCCGCAGCTTGTAGTTTCCTGCAGCTGCACCTGCCCCCGACCATTTTGGCCGAACTGCCCAAAATAGCTTTGTACCTCCTGTACGGAGATGTTCGTCACAGATACAACCGAGGTCAGCCCCTGCGCTGCAATCGCAGTTACATCAAGGGATTGGCTTGTTGTTGACTCATCGGAGGTATATGACAAATTGGAAAGAGAAATGTCGCTGCTCTGTACGCCGTACTGCGTATAGGCCGTCTGCGAACTTTGGAGTGCGGCATTGATTCCGTAAAAAGCGCCCCCTGCAACTCCTCCAAAGAGCGCTGCGCTCAGTACAATCCCAACAGCTTTTCTGAAAACGCTGTTTTTTCCGGATTTCCCTTGTCTGCTCACAACGGCTAAGGATTGATTCTGCTCCATATCATGGTTTATGACCCTGTATTCCTGTTGGTTATACATAAAACTGTACTCCTTTCAAGCTGCGCCCGCTTTGCGTACGGAAGTTTTTTGATGTTATGGTCAAAGTATAATATTCGTTTCTTAGATAAACTTAAAACAAAAACTTAATTCAACTTAAAATTTTCCGAAAATCGCACTGGTGAACGGAACTCTTTGTGGAAAACAATTCCAATTCACACCCCCGTCCAAAGATGACGCCACAGGCTGAAGCGCCCGGCTTTTCAGCCGAGCGCTCCTTTTCTGTTTCCCCGCCTGCCGGCAGGGCGTTGTGTTGTAATCGTCCACAGGCTGGCGGCGGGGCTTTCCTTCCCCACCTGCCGCTTCTCATTTGTTTTTGTTCACCCGCTACGAGACCCGCTCGCAGTACACCACATACCGCTGGTAATTGTACCGGTAGGG
>CAZWNI010000010.1:0-20371 GCA_964635385.1 uncultured Oscillospiraceae bacterium | reverse complement strand
CCGGCCGGTGGGATTGATGAAGTAGCGGGTCTTTTCATCCAGCAAGGCGGAATCCACCACCGGAGCAATCACATGTTTTTTCATATCCCGGCGGATCTGTTCTAAGGTTACGGTGTCGGCGTGCTGAGTGGAGATCACAATGGTGTCCACCCGTACCGGCTTTTCGTCATCATACTCCACAGTCACCTGCGTTTTTCCATCGGGACGGAGATAATCCAAAACCCCTTCCTTACGCACCTGGGTCAGCCGCTTCGCCAACTTATGAGCCAAAGAAATGGGCAGAGGCATCAACTCCGGGGTTTCGTCGCAGGCATAGCCAAACATCATGCCCTGATCGCCTGCGCCATTGGTAAGGTCCTCCGCTGTGGCTCCCTGCTTCATTTCCAGCGCCTTATCCACACCCAAAGCAATATCGGGAGACTGCTCGTTGATGGCTGTAATTACCCCGCAGGTGTGGCCGTCGAAGCCGTATTTGGCCCGGTCGTAACCAATCTCCACTACGGTATTCCGTACAATCTTTTGAATATCCACATAAGCGCTGGTGGTAATCTCTCCCATTACCATCACCAAACCGGTGGTACAGCAGGTCTCGCAAGCTACTCTCGCCTGAGAATCCTGCTCCAACAGGGCGTCCAGCACTGCATCGGAAATTTGGTCGCAGATTTTATCGGGATGTCCCTCAGTAACGCTTTCGGACGTAAAAAGTTGTTTTTTCAATTAGAGTTGCTCCTTTCTAAATTGGGTGCTTCTGCTCTATTAAGACAGAAATTGCTCAATCTCATCCGCTGCACCTTCCAGAATGCTGGTGGCCTGTTCCAAGCGGCTGCCAAACTGAGATGTGCGCAGCCCTTCCTGCACGGAACATCCGCTGAAAAGCAAAATACCGCAAATCGGCAGGCTCAACAACGCAAAGCGAAATCGTTTCATTTTAAGTTTTCGTTTCCTTTCTTTTCTTTTCCCAAAGGCATCAGGACAGTTCCAGCACAAACTTCTCCACCGCTTGTGCCACACCATCTTCGTCGTTGGAGGCACTGATGTAATCCGCCGCATCCAGGATCACCTTTTGTGCATTGGCCATCGCCACCCCCAAACCGGCAAAGCCGATCATGGACAGGTCGTTGTAGCCGTCGCCAAAGGCCATCAGCTCATCCTTATCACAGTCTAAACTGTCTAAAAGGAACTCCAGGCTGCGGGCTTTGTTGATCCCTGCCGGCATAATTTCCAGAAAGAAGGGTTCGCTGCGATAGACGCTGAGCCGTCCCCCCACTGCAAGCTGCACCTGCTGCTCCACCTGAGCCATATGACTTCCTTCCCCCACCATCATACACTTATTGACGGGAAAAGTCACTACCTGAGAAAAAGTTTCCACCTTTTGCAATTTCATTCCGGTAATTTTCCACTCTTTTTGGACATATTCATCATCGGTAGTAAGGATTGTGTCGTCGGTATAGGTAAGGATAGCGGCATGATAGTGCCGGGCCAAATAGTCCAGCACCTCTATTTCCTGCTGGGGAATGGTTTGCTCAAACAGGACTTTTTTAGTTTGACAGTCGACCAGTTTGGCGCCGTTAAAGCAAAGAATGTACCCGCCCCGCTGCTCCAACTGAAGCTGCTGAGCTAAATTCTTCACGCCGTAATAGGGACGGCCGGACGACAGCACCACTTTGACCCCCTAATCCATGGCTTTTTCCAACGTTTTCTGGGTACGGGCAGTCAGTTCCTTTTTGGAATTGGTCAAGGTACCGTCCAAATCGGTGGCAATTACCTTAATACTCATACATTTCACGTCCCCTCTTTGACACACAGCGCCTGGATTGCTTTGATATACAGCACGGTGTTATCCACCAGTTCCTGCACCGGCAGCCGTTCATCTGCCCCGTGCATCCGATAATCATAACCTTCCCGTTCCACGCCAAAGGCCACGCCGCCTGGAATGTTATGCACATAAGTGCCGCCCCCGATGGAAATGCAGCGGCCTTTCCGACCGGTATGCTCCTGATACACCTTCAGCAAAGTGGACACCAGATAGCTGTCTGCCGGGGTATAGTGAGGTTCTTCCTGAAGGAGAGGGGTTAAGGTAAACCGGTATTCTACCGCCTTCCGGGTAAGCTGCACCAGCACGTCCTTTGCCGTGCGGTCCAAGGGGAAGCGCACATCGCAAAAGATCTCTGCCAGCCCTCCCCATATCTTACAAAAGCCGGGATTTAAGGTCAGCCGTCCGGAAATGGGATCAGAACAGGCTGCGTCAAAGCCTTCTCCTCCTGTTCTTCCATGGGGGAACAGCGCCGTCAGATCCTGGAACAGATGCTTCTCCTTTCCGGCAGGAAGGGTCTGCGCCAAAGCCTGCCAAAGGGCAGTCAAGGCGTTTTCTCCCAATTCCGGAGTGGAAGCATGGGCATTTTTTCCGGTGGCAGTGTATATCTTCTCGTTGTTGGCAAAGCGGACTTCCCCGACCCGATCCGGCAGTGCGCTCCCAAATGGCGGCACAAAGGCAAATTCCGCCTGGGCTTTTTGGGGTACGCCGTTAATGGCTTCCCCGCCGGTAACTTCGGAAAGGTAGGTCTGGGACACCTTCCGCCGGAGCAAAAACCGCAGCATTCCCTTTTCCCCGTTAATCAGAGGATAAGAAGCATCTGGCGTAATCACCATAGGAGGCAGGGCATGGTGCTTCCGATAACATTCTAAGTCGGTGGAACCGTTTTCCTCATCGGTCCCGGCCAGGAGCAACACCGGCATTTCCAGGGAAATTCCCTGCTGCAAAAAATAATACAAAGCAAATAAAGCGCTGACCATAGGGCCTTTGTCGTCAATTACCCCGCGGCCGTAGTACACCCCATCTTCTTTGGTCAGCTCATAAGGGGGATACTTTCCTTCGGTCCAGCCGGGAACCACGTCCAAATGACCTAAAATCCCCAAGCCTGGCTCTCCTGTCCCCAGCCAAACTTCTCCCATTCGCTGTTCTTTTAGAGATACGGGAAAACCCATCTTCTGTGCTGCGCCGAGAAATTCTTCCAAACAAGCCAAAGGTTCTTTGCCATAGGGTGCATTTTCTTCGACACCTCCCTGTACGCTGGGGATAGCCACCAGCTTTTTCAGCAGCGCCTCCATATTTGGAAGCTGTTTTTCCGCCCATTCTTGCGGTGTCATGTAATCTCCTCTCCTTGTTTCACCATTTCTTCTGCATTGGATAGAAGTAATTTGGATACCAGCCCGGTGCTCATAATCCGTGCTACTTCATTGATCTTTTGGGTGCGGTTCAAAGACAGCACCCGAGTGAAGGTCCGTTCGTCCTTCGTCTGTTTTTGAACCAGCAGGCTGTGGTGGCTCAACGCCACAATCTGGGCGGAATGGGTGACGCAGAGCACCTGCCGGGTCCGGGCAGCCTGTTTGAGCTTAATGCCGATCTTCTGGGCGGAAGAACCGGAAACGCCGGTGTCAATCTCGTCGAAGATCAAAGTTTCCACCTGGTCATGCTCCGCCAATACGTTTTTCATCGCCAGCATAATCCGGCTCAATTCACCGCCAGATGCAATCCGGGAGATGCTTTTCGGTTCCTCGCCGGGATTGGTGGAAAAGGCAAACACCAGTTCATCTTTGCCCCGGGAGGTGTACTTGCCGTCCTTTTGCAGCACCTTCAAGGTGACGTTTGGCATATCCAAAAAAGCCAGCTCCTTGGCAACCTGGTCGGCAAACCGGCTGGCGGCAATCTTCCGGCAAAGACTCAGCCGTCTTCCCTGCTCCACCAGTTCCTGCTTGGCTTTTCCGATTTCCACCAGCAGTTGGCTTTGCTTTTGGTTGTTGGACTCCATCTGTTCCAGTCCGGTTTGAGCTTCTTCCAACAGTTCCATCAAGCCGGGAATATCCCGTCCATACCGCTTTTCGCAGTGATGGATAGCAGCCAGCCGGTCTTCCATGGCCTGCTGCTGCTGTTCGTCAAAATCCAGTTTATCGAAAAGCATTCCCATTCGCTGGGCAATTTCATCTTCCTCCAAATAGAGAGATTCCAATCGCTGAAACAGGTTTTGGAAACTGGAACCGTACTCCTTTAACCCCTCCATCTGATTTTGGGCAATGCCCAGCAGCTCCAATGCGCCGGACTGCTCCCCGTCCCCCTGCAAGGCGAGAATGGCGGTTTGCAGCCGTTGTTTCAGCTTTTGGGCGCTGCGTCCGAGCTTTACCTGTTCCTCCAGGTGGATCTCGTCCTCTGCGGTAAGGTGCAAATCCCCTACCTGCCGGACGATTTCGCTCATTTGGCTGCGTCGGACCTCCCGATCCTTTTGCTGCGCCAACAGCTTTTTATATTCTTTGGTCAGTTGCAGGTAATTATGATAAGCCTTCCGGTAATCCTCTATGGGAAGATCCCCCTGGGCATAGTCGTCTAGGATTTCGAGATGCCGGTCCTCTGCCAGCAGGATTTGGTTGTCGTGCTGTCCGTGAATGGAAACCAGCAGGCTGCCGATTTCCCGGAGTACCGACAAAGTAGCGGGGCGGCCCATAATCCGGGCAGAAGAACGACCGTCGGCACTGATTTCCCGCTGGATCAGAAGCTGGCCGTTTTCCCCCTCGTAGCCATACTGCTCCAACCGCTGCTCCACCGCATCGGAAATCGGTTCAAACACCGCACAGACAAGGGCTTTTTCCGCTCCGGTGCGCACCAGATCCCGATTGGAACGCTGTCCCAGCACCAGGTTAATGGCATCAATTAAAATGGACTTTCCGGCTCCGGTTTCACCGGACAGCACGGTCAAACCCTGGGCAAAACGCACGGTGGTTTTTTCAATCACCGCCAGGTTTTCAATATAGAGTTCGCTGAGCAAGTCCAGGCTCCTCCTTTTTACATTTTTTCGCTTAATAACTGCCGCAGCTGCGCGGCAAATCCTGCTGCCTGCTTTTGAGTCCGCAGCAGGATAAAGATGGTGTCGTCCCCGGCAATGGTGCCCACCACCCAATCCAACGCCATCTCATCCAGAGCGGCGCAGGCGGCATCCGCCATGCCGGAACGGCACTTCACTACCACAATATTGGCGGCGCAATCCACCAACTGAACCGCTTCGGTGACAATCAGCGGCAAAGAGAGCCGGCCGGCGTCTTCCTGCCTGGGCAGGCAGTACCGGGATTTCCCCGATTCGTCCTGCTGCTTTACAATTCCCAGTTCCCGAATGTCCCGGCTCAGGGTTGCCTGGGTGGCAAAAATCGCCTTTTCCTGTAAGGCGTCCATCAGCTCCTGCTGAGTGGATACGCTGCGGGCAGACAAAATCTCCCGGATGGCGTTTTGCCGCTTTTCCTTCATCTCCAAGAAACACCATCCTCCTGTTTTCTCAAATGTTGGAACGGCTGACCAATTTTTGGTTCAGCACTTCATAGAAGGGTTTTCCAAACAGATCCACCATCTGCAAGCTCTTTTCGGCGCAGCGGATGGTGACGCTGGTTTCCGGGGTGATGGTCTGCATATCCTGCCCATCCACCGTCAAAAAGGTCTTTCCTCCCCTTCCTACCGCCCGTACCGTCAATTTTTTGTCCGGTGAAAACAGCGTGGTTCTGGAATAAAGGGAGTGAGGACAGATGGGGGTCAGGGCGATGCAGTCCAAAGAGGGGTCCACAATAGCTCCCCCGGCGGAAAGGGCGTAAGCGGTGCTTCCCAAGGGGGTGGAAAAGATCAATCCATCTGCACGGTAGGAACTGACGAAAGTTCCCATGCAGTACACCTCCAAATCCACAATTCTGGCCCGAGTGCCATCGGAAATCACAATATCATTTACCGCCAGATAAGACGTCTTTTTTTTCGGAGAGGTAAACACCGCTTCCAGCAGCATACGGCGGTGTACCTGGTAATCCCCGGTAAGCAGCCGGCTGAGCTGGCCGATCTCATTGGACTCCACCTCCGCCAAAAATCCCAAACGGCCGGCATTGATTCCAACTACCGGAATATCGTGGGCTACGGCGTCCTGTGCGGCATGGATAATGGTGCCGTCGCCTCCCACTGCCACCAGCAAATTTGCCTGTTCCAGCAGGGCGTGGTGTTCCCCAAAACGGACAAAATCATACCCCGTTTTGGCTTGATACTCCCGGTCCATCAGCAATTCCGCCCCGGCATCTGCCAACACCTGGCAGACCCGGCGGGTGCATTGAGGGGCGTTTTGTTTTTCAAAATTCGGCTTGATGAAAATTTTCATGGTTCCTGTGTTCCCTGCTCTAAGGTTTCATGGGACTGCTTTACCACTGCTTCCAGCGCCGATTCCGGCACGCTTTCTGCGGCGGGAGAACGGTTGAGGTGGAAAAGGTATTCAATGTTTCCTTCCGGTCCTTTGATGGGAGAAAAGGTGACGTGTTCCACCGCCACCTGCTGTTCTTGACAGAAGCGGTAGATCTTTTGGCAGACTTCCAAATGCACCTTGGGGTCCCGGACCACTCCCTTTTTCCCCACCTTTTCCCTGCCTGCTTCAAATTGGGGCTTTACCAGCACCAAAGCCTGTCCTTCTTCCTTCAGCCAGGAAAACAGCACCGGCAGCACCAGGGTCAGGGAGATAAAGGAGACGTCTACGCTGGCGAAATCAATGTCCTCCGGCGCCTGCTCCCGGGTGAGGTAGCGCACGTTGGTGCGCTCCAAATTCACCACCCGCTCATCGCTGCGCAGGCTCCATGCCAGTTGTCCATATCCCACGTCAATGGCGTACACCCGCTTGGCGCCGTTTTGCAGCATACAATCGGTAAATCCGCCGGTGGAGGCGCCGATGTCCATACAGACACAACCGGAAAGGTCAAATCCAAATTCCCGAATCCCCTTTTCCAACTTCAGCCCTCCCCGGCTGACATACTTTAAGCCCTGACCTTTTAAGGTGAGGGCGGCGTCTTCGGGGAGAGTCATTCCTGCTTTCTCGCATTTTTCTTCCTGCCAGTAGACCTGCCCCGCCATAATCAGTGCTTTTGCCTTTTCCCGGCTGGGGGCCAGTCCCTGCTCCACCATCAAAACGTCCAATCGTTTTTTTGCCTGCTTCACTTTTCTCCTCCACGGGTTACCAGCGTCCGGATACTTTCCCGATCCAGGCCGTAACGCCGATACAGCGATTCCAGAGTGCCCTGAGGGGCAATCTGATTGTCCACTGCCTGCACCCGAATTTTCCCCCGGTAACCGGATTCACACATCTGATCCAAAAACTGCATTCCTATGCCGCCTTGCTTAATGCCTTCCTCAAAGAAATAGACAGCGTCGTAATCCATGGCGGCCTGCACCGCTTCCAGGGCAATGGGGCGGACGCAGATCAATTTCAACACGTCGGCCTGCAAAGAACAGGCTGCCGACGTCACTTCTTCGCAAAGCCGGCCGTAGCTTACCAACAGCACTCTTCCGCCCTGCCGGTGCAGGAGATAGTCCTGGGTTCCGTCCCCCAGCAAATCGTGGGTGCAGCATTCTTCCCCTCTGGGATACCGCACCGCCACCGGACAGTTGGTGTACTGATACAGTGCCCGGTCCATACAGCCCCGAAGCTCCCCATAGCTTTCCGGGCTGAAAATCCGCAGTCCCGGAATGGTGGAAAGGTAGGCGGCATCGAACAGGCCCTGATGAGTCTCCCCGTCATCCCCCACAAAACCGGCCCGGTCCACCATAAACACCACATGCTTCGGTTCAATGGAACAGTCGTGGAGGATCTGGTCATAGGCCCGCTGCAAAAAGGTGGAGTACACTGCAAACACCGGCAGAAAACCTTGCGTAGCCAAACCGGCACAGAAGGTGACGGCGTGTTCTTCCGCAATGGCGGTATCAAAAAAACGAATGGGGAATTTTTCTGCGAAAAAACTCAAACCGGTGCCGTTTTTCATGGCGGCCGTTACGGCACAGAGATTGGGGTCGCTTTCCCCCAGCTTAGCCAGATACCGGCCCATAACGCCGGAAAATCCTTCCTTCCGGGCGGGAAGCCCGTCTCCATCCGGGTCAAAACCGCCTACACCGTGGTATTCACCCGGCTTACTTTCCGCAGGCGCATACCCTTTTCCTTTGATGGTATCTACATGGATTACTACCGGCCGGGTCAGGCTTTTGGCAGATTCCAATGCAAAAATCAATTCCTGCAAATTATGGCCGTTCACCGGGCCGATATACTCAAACCCCATTTCCTCAAAAATGGTGCAACGGAGCATCCGGTTTTTCAGCGCCGTCTTTTCCGCACTGATAATTTTATGAAGGCCTTTCCCCACCACCGGCAGGTGATCCAAATGCTGCATGGTGCGGTTCTTAAAACTGCGGTAACCGGGCTTTGTGCGCATCACTGCCAAATATTTCGCCAGCCCTCCCACGTTCCGGGAAATGGACATATCATTCTGATTTAAGATGACAATAAGCCGGGTATTGCTTCTTCCGGCATTGTTCATGGCTTCGTAAATCATGCCGCCGGTAAAGGAGCCGTCCCCCACCACGGCAATGGTAAAGGCATCGCTGCCCCGCATCCGCAGTCCCCGGGCAATGCCGTAGGCAACGGAGATGGAGGTGGAACTGTGTCCCGCCAAAAAGGCATCGTGAATGCTCTCCTTCTGCTTCGGAAATCCGCTGAGCCCTCCCTCTTTGCGGAGTTTGGCAAAGCCGGCTTTCCGGCCGGTAAGCAATTTATGGGTATACGACTGATGCCCCACATCGAACACAATTCGATCCGTGGGGGACTGAAACACTTTATGAATGGCCAAGGTCAACTCCACCACCCCCAAATTGGAGGACAAATGCCCGCCGGTTTTGGCGATGGAGTGGATTAAAAAACTGCGTATTTCTCCAGCCAGTTGACTTAACTGCTCCAAATTCAGCTTCTTTACATCCTGAGGAGATTGAATCTGGTCTAAAAGAGGATACTCCTTTTCCATACAGGTCTGCTCCCGTCTTTGATGTGTGTTTTGTTTGAGGTCAGGGGAAAAGCTAGAAAACAGGAATAAAAATGGCAATCATAATTCCCAGCAGCGCTCCCGCCAGCACCTGGACCGGGGTATGACCCAAAAACTCCTTCAAATCGCCGGAGAGAAGATTGGGGTCTTCCTCGTCCAGCAGTCTGCTTCGTGCCAGACGGTTCAATGCCTTGGCCTGTTCTCCGGCCGCCCGGCGGACCCCCATAGCATCATACATCACCACAATCGCCAGCAGCACCGCTACTGCAAACGAAGGACTTCCCATGCCTTCGCTGCGGGCCAAAGCCATCATCAAGCCGCAGACTGCCGCCGAATGACAGGAAGGCATTCCGCCGGCGCCTACCAAACGCTCCGCTTTGAATTGTTTCGTTTGCAGGCCGTTGATAATTGTCTTTACCACCTGTGCAGCCGCCCAGGACGATCCCGCAACGATGAGGGGATAGTTTTGAATCAACTGGAGAATCTGTTCCATATCCCTGTGCTTCCTCCCGATTTTCTACCGCAAATTCTCTTTTTCTTTCGTCTCTTTTCTCGCCGGACAGAATTTTAATAGGTGCGCTCCAGCAGCCAGTTGGTCAACTGCACCAAATGCCGGGTATTGCCCAGCTTTTCCAAGCACTCCAATGCCTTTTGGGTTTGAATTGACGCAAGCTCTTTGGATTTTTCCAGCCCGTACAAGGTAACATAGGTGGTTTTGTGCTGCTGCTCATCTGAGCCGATGGGTTTGCCCAGATCTTCACTGGTAGAGGTCACGTCTAAAATATCGTCGATAATCTGGAAAGCCAGGCCAAGGTGGCGGCCGTACTGGTCTGCCAACTGAATCTGCCTCCGGCCTCCCCCGCCTAAGATACAGCCGATCCGGCAGGCGGCACGGATCAAAGCGCCGGTTTTCAGCCGGTGCAACTGGGCCAGCAGTTCGGGGGGCGTGTCTTTTCCTTCCTGTTCCAGGTCGATGGCCTGTCCGCCGATCATTCCCCGCACCCCGGCAAAACGGGCCAGTTCCAAAGCAGCCAGCCCTGCCTTTTCCTGATTAGGGCAGCTGCACACCGCTTCAAACGCCATGGTCAGCAGCCCGTCCCCGGCCAGCAGCGCCGCCGCTTCCCCAAAGGCCTTATGACAGGAGGGACGTCCCCTGCGGAGATCGTCGTTATCCATGCAGGGCAGATCGTCGTGGATCAAAGAATAGGTGTGGAGCATTTCAATGCCGCAGGCAGCGTTCAGAGCGTCTTTATCCTCACCGCCGCAAAGCCGGCAGAACCACAGCGCCAGCAAGGGGCGAATCCGTTTGCCGCCCCCCAGCAGAGAATAGCGCATGGCTTCCAGCACCGGCTCATAAGCAGGCTGGCAGCTGCGGAGAAAGCAGGTCATCTGCTTTTCAATGGTTTCCACGTCCAATTCCATCTGCCGTTGAAAATCCGCCTGGTTCATTCTTCTTCCCCTCCTTGGGTGTCCGATGCCGGCGCTTCCGGTTCAGCCTGCACTGAAAGTTGAGAAACCTTCAACTTAGCCTGGGCAATCTGCTTTTCGCAGTTCTGCACCAATTTGACCCCTTTTTGATACAGCTCCAAAGATTCACTCAATCCCAACCGGCCCTGCTCAAGCTGATTCACCAGGGTTTCCAGAGCCTGCAGGTTTTCTTCCAGCGTTGCTTTTTTCTGTGCCATGATCTAATTCTCCTATTATAGACGTAAAGGTTCCGTCCTTTACGGTTGTTGTGATCTTGTCTCCGGGCTGAACCTGAGCCAGAGAAGTCACTGTTTTCCCGTCCAACTGGGTAATCGTGTAGCCTCGGTTCAGTACGGAAAGAGGGCTGAGCGCCTCCAAACGCCCGGTCAAAGCCAAAAATTCCTGAGATTTCTGGTTTATTTTTCCCTGAACCGCCCGTTCTAATCGGGCAGTTCCCTCATCCAGCCGCAGGGCTGACTGTTCCAGCATACGAACCGGATGTTGGCGGGAAAGCCGATCCTGTAAAGGTGATAGACTTTGCAGGATTTGTTCCAGCTTCCGGTTCATGCTGCGGGTAAGGCGATAGCGGGTATCCGCCAAGGCGCTTAAAATCTGCCCGGCTTCCGGCACCGCAAGTTCCGCAGCAGCGCTGGGAGTGGGGGCACGCAGGTCAGCTACAAAGTCGCAGATGGTATAATCCACTTCATGCCCCACTGCGCTGATCACCGGAATGGGACAGCGATAGACCGCATAAGCCAGTTGTTCATCATTAAAGCAAAACAAATCTTCCGCCGACCCGCCGCCCCGTGCAAGGATCAGCAAGTCCAGGGGATCTTTCGCCGCTTTGTCCACCGCTGCCCGAAGGCTGGCCGGGGCTTTCTCCCCCTGCACCAAAGCGCCGTACACCCGCAGTTCCACCAGAGGGTAGCGGCGGGACAAGATCTGGATAATGTCCTGAAGAGCCGCCCCACTGGGAGAGGTGACCACGCCGATGGTTTTAGGAAAACGGGGAAGCGGCTTTTTGACGGCAGGGTCAAACAAACCGGCGGATTGCAGCTTTCTCTTTAACTGCTCAAAGGCCAGGTACAATGCACCCAGCCCATCCGGCTGCATTTCCTGAACATAGACCTGCAAGGCCCCTTCCTTTTCGTAAAGCTGCACCGACCCTTTGGCCATAACCGCCATTCCCTCCATGGGCTGGAAGGAAAGTGCCTGGGCGGCGTAACGGAACATAACGCACTTCACGGAAGCCTGCTCATCTTTTAACGTAAAGTAACAATGACCGGAACGGAGATGGCGGTGAAAGGCGCCGATCTCCCCCCGAAGGGTGACCCGGTTCAGCACCGGGTCCAGATCCAACCTCTGTTTCAAATAGCGGTTTAGTTGGGAGACGCTGAATACTTCTGCTTCCATAGTCCCTCCCTACTCCTTCCGACCGTGCTGCCGGGCCGCTAAAACGGCAATGCCGGCGCTGTTGTCGCTGCTAAACTCAGGCTGGGCAAACAACCCGTGAAACTCCCGCTCCAGGGTGGAACGAATCATCCGGTTACTCATAACCCCTCCGGCATACACCAGGGGCTTCTTCCCGTATTGCTCCAGCATCCAGCGGGTCATCCCCGCCACTGCCGCCAACACGCTTTCCAAACAAAATCGAGCGATGTATTCCTTCGTTTCTCCCTTTTTCAGCAGGGCCTGGCACTGGTTTTCGATGCCGGACAAACAGCAGTCACCGTCTTTCAGCACCGGACGCACCTTCATTTTTTGGGTGTATCCCCCGGCCAGCCGCTCCAGCGCCGGGCCGCAGGGAAAATCCAACCCCAGCATCACCCCGACCCGGTCAATGACCTGACCGGCATGCAGATCCCGGGTGGCACAGATTCGCTGCACCTGCAGTCCCGGTTCTCCCGGTGAAACCAACAGTCCTTCGGTGGTGCCCCCGGACACATGAAAGGCGTAAAACTGGGTATCCAGCCAATCCAACGCCCCTGCGGAATAAAGCGCAGCGGCGATATGCCCTTCCTGATGGGAAAAAGCATACACGGGCAGGGAAAAAGCGTTGGCCAACAGGGCGGCAGACATCTCCCCCACCAAAAAACAGGGCATGTAACTTCCTTCCACCCGTCTGGGAAAGGCGCTGTACCCGATTCCTTGCGGTGTAGACCCGGTGCGGGCAAAGAGGGTTTTTGCCAATTCCCCCAACTGCTTGACATGCAAAAACACCGCATCAGACTGGCGAAGCCCGCACTGCCCCGGCTTCACCGGCAGCAGCCGCTTTTCCATTTCCACCTGGTTGGATGCGGTATCGTACAGACTCAAAGAAGTGGTATAATTGCTGGTATCAATCCCCAAAAAGATGCTCATGTTACAGATCCTTTTGCAGGTTGGCCAGCACCCCGTTGATAAAGGTAACGTCCTCCTGGGAAGTATATTCCTGCGCCAGCTTCACGGCTTCGCTGATAACAATGTCGCCGGGAACCTGATTTTGACAGTAGATCATTTCATAAGCAGCCAGCCGCAGCACCGCCAGGCTTACCTTGGAAATCCGGGACAGGCTCCACTTTTTCAGGTACCTGGAAATGGTTTCGTCCAGTTCCCCTTTGTGGGCTTCCACCCCCAAAAACATATTGCGGGCAGCCTGGTCAAACTCCACCAGGCCGCTGTCCTGGGCCTGGGCAAACATCTCCTCCACCGGTTCATTCGGGAAAAATTCCCGTTCAAAGGTCAAAAGAAAAGCGGCCCGGCGCATTTCGTGGCGATTCAATTTAGTTTGTTCCATAGTATTGCTACAATCCTTTGTGTGAAATATAAAAAATGTCAGGCAGCGATCCCTTGAATGGAAACATTGACCTTGCTGACCGTGTTGCCGGTCAGATCCTGCACCGCCTGTTTCACGCAGTTTTGCACCTGCTCTGCCACCTCTTTGATACGGTAACCATTGTGGAGCAGCACAAAAATGCTGATCTCTACACTGTCGCTCAAGGGGGTGATCTGCACCAACTGGCTGGTGGTTTTGGGCAGCAGCCACCGCCGGAAGGTTTTGGGAGGTTCCACCACCTGGGCTACCCCCTCCACATCGCTGACCACCAACTGTGCGATCTGAGCGATGACCTGTTCGGAAATATTCAAGGTAAAATCGTGGCGTTTTTCACGAAACTCCATACTGGGTTGCCTCCTTTTGATTGGTTCCAAGGGATTCCCCGGACCGCCAGGCAGAGCCGGCGCTCTCAAACTCTGAATTCAAACATGATGGAGAATACAGAATCTCTTGTTCAGTATAACACAATTTCACCAAAAGAACAACCTTTTCATTCGGCTTTTTCCCAAAGTGAAGCAGCGGCAGAAAATCCGCCGCTGCCTGCCATAGATTCTCCTGATCAGGGCGCCACTTCCGTAATGGAAATCTGACTGACGTCCACATCTTGCTGCTGAGACAGGATAACGCTTTTGATCTGAGCAGCCTGGGCGGCGTCCAACCCTTCGGTCTGCACCACCACGTTGACCGAGTCGTCCCCCAGATACACCACACACTGTTCAAAGCCTTTGGCCTTAATCAAATCTTCTATGGCGCTTTCCGCTTCAATCTGCCGGGACAGTTCCACAATCTTTTGGGTAGCCGCCGCCACTTCTTCACTGGTCGCGTCCGCCTGCTCCAGCACTCCGGTGGCAGTGGCTACCGCTTCGTCCCGGCTGCGCTCTTTATTCAGCGCCGCCTGGGCGAAGTAATCGCTGGAAGAAGCCTCTCCTTCCACCAACACGGCGTCCCCGTAATTCTGCGTAGTGTCGGACTGGGTGGTGGACTCCACCTGTGAATCGGTCTGCTGGGTTTGAGATGCGGTGATGTCCCCGGCGGTGAGCACTGCTTCTCCCAGCAGTTCCTCCCCGCTCTGGTTGGCGTACATCCAATTCACATACACCGCCCCGCCCAGCAGCAGGAGCATGGCTGCCGCCACGATCTGTTTTTTCCCAATGAGAAAACTTGGTTTTTTCATACTGCTCTCCCTCCCGGAAAATCCCTAATTTAACCCGCTCTGCGGGAAATACTGATTTGAGAAGCGCCGATATTCAGCAAAGCGCTGACGGCGTCGCTGATGTTTTTCTGCACCGTGGGGCTGTCCCCTCCGTCGCAGACCACCGCCACCCCCTGAACCTTGGGCAGCTTCACCGAGGACACCAGCGCCTTGGTGTTCCCGGCGTCGTCCTCCACCAGCACCACCTGCTGTTCTGTGCTGTCCTGGTAGGAGGACTGCTCACTGCCGGTGCTTTGATCGGTTTGGCGGCTGGTATCGGATTGGTACTGGGTTTCCTGGGTGGTGCTGAGAGTGAGGTACACCTTTGCCTCCCCCACCCCATCCATCTGGTTCAACAGTTCCTCCACCTGGGCTTGCAGGCTCAACCGGTATTCCTCTTCAAAGCTGTCCTGGGTTTGGGAAGCAGAGGACTCGGACGAGGTTTCCTTTTGGTCAAAAGGCCAGAAAGCCACCAGCAGGCAAAGCAGCGCCCCACCTCCCAGCAGCAGCCAAACCCGTTTTTTCCGCCCTTCTTCCCCGGCAAGGGCACAAAACCATTTGGGCATCCCTTTCACCCCCATTCAATGGTGACCTGCTCCAATCCCAGCTCCTGGGCCAAAATCTGCCGTATGGCGCTGCCTTGGCTTTTCTCCGATTCCGGCATCCAAAGAATCAGCTCGGTTATTTCTATGCTCCCTTGGGAAGTGGTATGAATCCGGATGTCCACCTTTTGGGGAGAATACCCTTCCTGCTGCAAAAGCAGGGTGATTTGTTGATTGAGCATTGTCTGGGTCACCTCCAGAGACACCTCATCCACCATTTCCGTTACATCCGCAGCCGGCTGCTCCCAACGGGATGCGTCCCAAAGCTGATCCCAGTTGGGCGCCTTGCCGAAAAAAGGCAGCAAAAACCCTGCCACCAAAAACAGAGACAGGGCAAACTTTACCGTCCCCTCCAAACTGCCCTTGGGGACCAGCAGCGTGAAGGCCCCTGTCCCCAGCAGGGTGACGCAGAGACAGGCCGCAAAGCCGTAAATCAGTTCCATACCTGCCCTCCTACCGTCAACAGCAGCGCCAAGGCGCTGAGCAGCATCATGCCGTAGCAGATCAGCAGGGCTTGGAGCATGGTGAGCACAAAGCCGGCCCCTTCCAGCAGCCCTTCCAGGCGGGTTGCCTCCATCAGCCCCGCCACACCCTGGCTCAGCTTAATGGAAAGCTGCATCAGCCCTACCTGAAGGATCATGGGCAGAAAGGTAATCAGCAGGGCCAAAATACCGAAAGCGCCTACCGAAGTAGTGACTTTACCCAAACACCCTTGCAGCACCCCCAGAGCATCGCTCACCGCTCCGCCCACCAGGGGGAGCATGCTGCCTGCCAGATACTTTCCTGTACGCAGGCTCACCCCGTCTGCTGCGGAGGAAACAAAGCTGCGAATGGTCAGCACTCCCACAAAAACGGTGAGCAGCAGTCCAAACACCCACAGCACCACTTTTTTCAGCGTCTTGGCAAAACCGGTTAGCTGAAGCTGTCCTCCGGCGGCGCCGGCTACTGTCAGCGCCAAAAACACCCCGGTAAGGGGGATCAGAAACGTGGACGCCAGAAAGGACATCAGCTCCACCATGCCGATAAGCACCGTGTTCCAGCTTAAAGCGGTAGCGGCCTGCCCGGATGCGGCCAGCAGCCCGGCGTACACCGGAGTCAAAGCCGCCACAAATTCCCCCATCTGGGAGAGGAAATCCACCGTCTGCTCCATGAATTGAATGCAGGGCGCCAGAAGCACTCCGCAAAGACAAAGCACGGCTACGGTACTCATCAAGGGACGGGTGTCGGTCAGGCCGGTGTCTGCAAAACCGGAAAAAAGCCGGTAAAGAAGGATAACCCCCATGGCGGAAAGCAGAATCTGCAAGGGCTGGCCCAGGGATTCTCCTAAACCCTGACAGAGCAGGGTCAACACCCCCCAAGGGGTAATCTGTTCCAGGCCTTCCTGTCCAGGGAGAAGATTTTCCTGCTCCAACAGCTTTTGAGCGGATTCCGGCAGCGACTGGGAAAGGGATTCTGCCCCGCTTTCCTCCAAAAGCTGTTGGATAAAGCCGTCTTCATCCACCTCTTCCGCTTGAACCGGCAAAGGAGCCAGCAGCAACGCCAGCACCAGTGCCAGCCGAAACAGCGCCTTCATGCGTCCCCTCCCATCAGTCCCAGACAGAGGGTGAGCACCTCTTCAAAGAGAGGGAGCGCCAGCAGCAGCACCGCCACCCGCGCCCCCAAAATAATCTTCGAGGCAATGGCGGATTGTCCCGCATCCCGGCAGCTGTCTGCCGCCAGTTGGGCCAGATAACAGATCCCCAGGCACTTTAACAGCATTCCGGCGTACTCCCCTGCCCCGGTTTGTTCCATCCAGCTTTGCAGTTGGGCCACCGCCGGGGAAAGCTCCTCCAGCACGACCCAAAGCATCAGGCCGCCTGCTGCCAAACTGGCAGGCAGCACCAATTCCGGCCGGGTCTGCTTGAACAAAAGGCAGATCATCCCTCCAGCCAGGCCAATCCCCACCAGTTGCAGCAGCATTTCTCCACCCCCTTATAAGCCAAACATGGATTTGATGGCGTCAAACAGCTCCTGAATCTGTCCCAGCACCATCATCAGCACCACGATCAACCCCGCCAGAGTGGTGAGCATGGCCTGTTCCTCCCGGCCGGAGCGGATCAAAAGCTGATTGAGCACTGCCACGATAATGCCGATGGCGGCAATGCGGAACACCAAATCAATCTCCATACTCCACCCTCTCTCACCAGAAAAACACGCCCAATCCCGCCCCCAGCAGCACCCCCAAAGTACCGCTGAGTTTGCCCTGTTACGCCAGCAAAGTCTTGGCGTCCGCATAGGCTTCCTGCTGCATCGCAGCGGCCTTGTCCAGCAAAGCCAGCTGCTGCTCGGTGCCGCTGCCTCCCAGACGGGAAAGGGCCAGCTCCATTCCCGCCCAGCACCGCCTGTCCTGCCCGGTATTTTGGCAAAAGCGATCCAACTGCTCCACCCAGAACCCATTGGGGTCCGGCGAAGAAAAGCCCTGTTCCAAAGCGGAAAGAAAGGTCAGTCCGCAGCACTGGTTGTCCCCCTCCAAAGCAGAAAACAGCCGCCGGGTAGAGAGGTTTTGGCTTTCTAACAGCACCTTCCAACGGGTCAGCACCCACACTCCCTGCCCCAGCAGCGTTTCCCTCCGCAGCAGCAGCAGGTACCGGCCAACCCCCGCCGCAGTACAGCCGAAAAACAGCAGCAAAGAAAACAGATGGCTCACCCGGTCAGCTCCTTTTTGTACAAGATGGTTTGAGGGGTGGAAGGATATTGGCTGGAAAGCAGCACCAGCCCGTCAAAACAACCCGTCCGCAGCAGCTCTCCCAGAACGGGGCGAAAAAAGAGCTGATCCGGACAAGCGGCATGGACGGTAGCGATCACGCTGACTCCACTTTGAAAGCAGCGGCGCAGCAGAGGGGTTTCTTCCTCTCCGCCGATCTCGTCGCAGACCATCACTCGGGGCGCCATAGTCCGCAGGGCGATCTCCATGGCGTCGGTTTTGGAGTAGCCGGAAAAGAGATCCGCATTGTCCCCTAAAAATTCCGGGCAGCCTCCCAGTTCCCCTCTGGGGTCAATCACCGCCACCGGCACCCCCGGCGCCAGCGTGCCTACGGAAAAGCTGCGGGCCAAATCCCTTGCCAAGGTGGTCTTACCGCTGCCCGGCTCCCCTGCCAGCAACAGGGAAGGCGGCTGCTTCCAGGGAAAGAAGCAGGACAGGATCGACTGAGCCAATCCGGTGATGGGACGGGCAATGCGCAAATTGGCGCTGTGAATCTCTTCCAGGCAGAAAAACTTCCCCTGGCGGTAAGCGGCCTGTCCGCAAACGCCCACCCGGTGTCCGCCGGGAAGGGGGATATACCCCTGCCGGATCTGCTCCTGGCAGGATTGCATGGAGTGGTCGCAGAACCGCAGCAGGGTCTGCTCCAGTTCCCAGGAGGTAAGTTTGCGGCTGCCCAGCGCCGGGTAAGCGCCGGAGAGGCAAAGCCCCACCGGTTTTTCCCGCCGCAGCCGCAGTTCGGTGATCCGTTGCTGCTGTCCCGGCGGGAGCCGCTCCAACGCCTGCCCCACCCAATCCGGAAGATAGCGCAGCAGCGGAGAAAGAATCTGCTCCATCTTGTCCGCCTCCTTTGCCCCTATGGGTATGTGGAAGGGAGAAAAAATATGTGTCCCTTACCCTTGCAGGGCCTGGCGGAACAATTTTTCATCTTTGGCGGTGACACAGCCCAGCAGCCGGCAGAACAAATAGTAACCCAGCAGCAGCGCTCCGGCGGACGCCGCCACCGTCAGCCAATCCGGCAGCAGAGCCGACAAACTGCTTTGGCAGACAAAGGCCAACGTCCCCGCCCCCGCTGCCGCCAGCACCGGTTTCCCCAACAAAAACCAGGGGTGGAACCGCACCTTGGTGACCTTCAGCAGCCGGTTTAAGCTCAAAGCGGCGTTGAGTACCTCGCTTTGGAAAATCACAAACAGATACCCGGCCACTCCTGTATGCGGCACCAAAAACAGCACCAGAACCAGGCTGATCCCTGCGTCCAGGATATTGTAACCCATACTGTAAAGCTGCTGGTCCAGCCCTTTGAGCATACTGTCCACCGCCGTGTCGAAGTACATCACCGGCACCAGGGGAGCAAAGAGCAGGAGATAAAAATGCAGATCAATTTCACTGTCCACCAGCCGGGACAAAGGTTCCGCCAGGGCAAACAATCCCGCTGCCACCCCAAAGGAAAACAACAGGCTCAGCTTGAACATTCGCTCCACCAGACGAAGCACCTGTTTGTTTCGGGAAGGATCTTTGGCGGCTCCCATGGCTTTGGCCAATTCCGGCATCAGCAGATCGCTGGCGGCGGTGAGCAGCACCCCAAAAAACAGCACAAAGGGCAGCACCACCCCATGAATTCCGCCGAACACGCTTACCGCTTCGCTGCGGGAAAGTCCATAGGCCACCAAACCGGCAGGAGCCAGCAGGTTCTTCACCGTCAGCAGGCCGCTGCGCAGGTAGGTGCTTCCGGCAATGGGCAGGCCGATGCGCAGCAGGGCGGCGGTGTCCCCTTTTTCCCCATGCCCCTGGGGATACCGGCGGCGGTCGGTGAAATACAGCAAAAGCAGCAGCAAAAATCCCAACAGCTGACTAAACAGCCCCGCCCCTAAAATGCAGCAGCACACCGAAGAAAGGTCTTTCCCCCAAAGGCTCAAAGAAAAAAGGGTGAGTCCTACCCGGCAAAGCTGCTCGGACACCTGGATAAAACAGCATTTCCCCACCCGGCCGACAGCAGTAAAATAGCCGTTTAAGGCAGCGGTCAGTCCCACCAGCGGCAGGGAGAAAGCGGCCACCTGCAAGGGCAGGACGGTAACGGGGCTGTGCAGGCAGTATTCCGCAATGGGACGGGACAGAGAGAACAGCAGGACACCCCCCACTGTACCGAAGCTCCCGCCGTAAGCAAAACAGCGTTTCATCACGCTGCCCAACTCCCCTTGTTTCCCTTCTCCCAGCTTTTTGGCAGTGAGCTGGGCGGCGGCCAGTTGAATGCCGGAGCAGGCAAAGGTACTGCCGAAGGAAACCACCGATAAAATCAGTTGGAAAACCCCCATGGCTTCTTCCCCGATGGCGGAGGACACTGCCAGGGAAAACCACACGCCAATGCCGCTGACCAGCACCGAGGTTACGCTCATTAGAAGGCTGTTAAACAGAAAGCGTTTCTTGTTGTTGATACGCGCCCCCTCCCCTCTGGGCTATGAGTATGCAGGGAAGGGCGAAACCATGCGCTTGGACTTGGACTATAGTCTATAAAGAGGACAAGTGCAATTCGCAAAACAGCGGTTTCCCGCTTCAGGTTGTCGAAAAAGTAAAGTTTAGGTCAGAAACACACCGAAGGCTTGTTTCGCCTTTCTTAAAGGCTTGTGGGGATACGAACCCCACGCAGTGGATACGAACCCCACGCAGTGGGTACGAATCCCACACAGTGGATT
>CAZWNI010000009.1:0-20562 GCA_964635385.1 uncultured Oscillospiraceae bacterium | reverse complement strand
CGTTCAGGTGCTGCGGACAGCGGTGTATGCCGGAGAGAAGTTGTTTGAATAAAAATTAGCGGTCAGGTGACAAATTCCTGACCGCTTCTTGATTTTATCATCAGCTCACCTTGAAGGACGAAGAACTCACCTTACCGGTTGATGCATCAACCTTTATCGTTGCAGTAAGATTCTTTCGACTCTTATAATTCCCGTATTTATCATATATCGAGAAAGTGCCATAAAGGGTTACTGTCCAACGATCGCTGCTTTTGCTATATTCTGTATCGCTGGAAGCTATGGTTAAATTTTTAAGTGTAGAACCTGTTGAGGCTTTGGCTTTTGACAAAAGCTCCGACGTGCTACTCTGAACTTTATTTTTCGCAATTGTGATTGCGCTTGCACTGCTAATTGTACTGGAACTTGTTTTCGATGTGGTAGAAGATGTAGTAGATGTAGTTGATGTAGTAGAAGATGTTGACTCGGAGCTGCACCCGCAAACAGTGAGCGCCATAAAAGCAGACAGTAAAATTATCATTATTCTTTTGACCATGTTAGCCCTTCTTTCTTCCATGATATTCCGGCCTTTTCGCATTCCCGGGAATCCGCCACGGACTGCCTTTGCCGTCCTGTTCCGCCCCGGGAATTTTATTTTGCCGGCACATTCGGGACAAAATATCCTGAGGGATACCCCACAATCGGGCGGCTTCTTTTGTACCCATATATTCCATACATTATCCTCCAGCTCTTTGAATCCATGCTGTTTTATAAAAACAAACCGCTATTTTGAATCCCTCCTGTCTTTTTAGTGTAACTTCCAATAAAACAATCACCCGCCTTTTCTTTTGTTTTTCTTATTGTATCACAAAAAACCTGTATTGTCTATCTTCGCAGACAATTCTTTTTCATATTCTTCGTACACTGATGCCTACAGGGAGGTTGCAGGCATGGTCGAATATAACCGATATGCAGTGGGACGTGTGATACGGCAGTTGCGAAAAGAAAGACAATTATCCCAAGAAGTGTTTAGCGGACTGACCGGTTTGGCCCGAAGCCATTTGGCAATGATTGAAAGCGGGCGGAAACAAGCTAATTTTGAAACCATCTGGCGCATTGCAGTGGCGTTTGATGTGCTTCCCCATGTATTGGTACAGCGAATCGAGGAAGAGGCGGTAAAGGAACAACAATCGCTTCAGACAAAATAACAACAGCGGAGATCCATTTTCACGGGTCTCCGCTGTGTTTTTTATTTCATTTTATTCCACGACTGCCGCCAGTCCCGCAGACTGCTTCCAGGTCAGGGTGCGGACCACCGCCTGCATCAGCCGCCGTTGGGAAAGCGTGCCGTCCTGCACCGCAGCGTAAAGCTCCTGGTACACCGTTACCGGGTCGCTGGCAATCACCAGGTCTGCCCCGGAAACCACCGCCTGCACTGCCGGGGAAAGGCTGCCGGAACAATACTCCTCCAGCCCCTCCTGATTCACGTCATCGGCAATCAGCACGCCGTCGAACCCTATGTTGTTGCGGATCTGGCTGATCACGCTGGCGGAAAGGGAGGCAGGCGCCGTGGAGTCCAGACAGTTGACAATGCAATGGCCCAGCAGCACCGCCTGTGCCCCTGCGTCCACTCCGGCGTGATAAGTCACCACCTCGGTTTCGTTAATCTCTTCCTTGCTGCGATCATCTACCCGGATACCGTTTTCCTGGGTCGTGCCGTAAGAGGGAAAATACTTCAATACCGGCTCCACTCCGCTGGCTAAACTGGCCTGCACCACATCGTTCACATATTGGCTGGTCAGTTCGCTGTCCTGTCCCAACGTCCTGGAATAAATTTCATCGGAAGGATCGGTGGAAACGTTGATGACCGGAGCCAGATTCAGGTTCAGTCCCATGGAGGTCAGCAGATCGCACCGCTCCTTGGTGTCGGAATCAAACCCGTCGATTCCCTGGGTGGCATAAATGCGCTGGGAGCTGCTGAAGGGGTAGGAGCGGTAGGTGCTGTTGCCGCTGACCGGCACTACGGTTCCCCCTTCTTCACTGGTACCCAGCCACAGGCCGATCCCATCCAGGGTTTGGTAGGCGGAAAGCTCCTGCGCCATGGTGGCAACGGTTTTTCCGGCAAAATCCTCGCTGCCCAGCAAGAAGCCGGCCGGATGGCAGGTTTCAGCGATTTCCGCAGCGGTTTCGGCGTCGTAATAGGCTAAAATCAACTGCCCTACCTTCTGTTCCAAGGTCATGCTGTTGTACAGTTCCGCCACTGCGCTGGCTTCCGCCGTGCTTCCCGTGGCCACCACCACTTCATCGGCGGCAGAAAGACGGCTGACCTGGTACCTCTGCGCCTGGATCACTTCCTCATTGGTCAAATCGCCGGTATAATACACCACGATCTGGCATCCCACTGCCAAACTCAGCCCATTCTCCACCTGCTGGGCATTGGAAATATCGAATTCATATTGGGCTGAGGTGGTGTTCAAAATCAAATAGGTGTCACTGTACTCCAAAACATCGCCTGCAATGGAGTGCGTCTCTTCCTGGCTTTCCCCAAAAGAACAACCAGTAAAGAAAAGAAGCAGCGCTAAAAAGAGAGCGGGGAACCTCATCGTTTTTTTCATTGCAATCCCTCCTAGCTTAACGCCCGTTTTCTCAAAAAGTGCTGTCCAAGCGGACAGCACTCGATGGCTTATTTTGCATAATCGGTGACCCGGCTTTCCCGAATCAGATTGATCTTAATCTGACCGGGATAGCTCAGCTCATTTTCGATCCGCTTGGCCATTTCCCTAGCCGTCACCACCATTTTTTCATCGTCCAGCACTTCGGGCTTGACGATCACTCGGATCTCCCGGCCGGCCTGGATGGCGTATGCTTTTTCTACGCCTTCGTAAGAACCGGCAATCTCTTCCAGCTTTTCCAAACGCTTGATGAAACTCTCCACGTTTTCACGCCGTGCGCCGGGACGGGCTGCACTGATGGCGTCCGCCGCCTGAACCAGGCAGGCAATGACGGTTTTGGGTTCCACATCGTTGTGGTGGGCTTCCACTGCATGGACCACAGCCGGGCTTTCCTTAAACTTCCGGCACACATCCACGCCGATCTCCACATGAGAGCCTTCGATTTCGTGGTTTAACGCCTTGCCGATGTCGTGAAGCAAACCGGCCCGGCGGGCAATGGCAGGGTCAACTCCAAGCTCACTGGCCATCATTCCGGCCAGGTGTGCCACTTCAATGGAGTGGTTGAGTACATTTTGCCCATAGCTGGTGCGGTAACAGAGCCGTCCCAGCAGTTTGACAATTTCCGGATGCAGGCCGTGGACATCGGTGTCCAGCACCGCCCGCTCCCCTTCGCTTTTAATGCGCAGTTCAATCTCCCGGCGGGCTTTTTCCACCGTCTCCTCAATCCGGGAGGGATGGATTCGTCCGTCGGCAATGAGCTTTTCCAGGGTCAGTCTTGCCAGCTCCCGGCGCACCGGGTCAAAGCAGGACAGGGTAATGGCTTCCGGGGTGTCGTCAATGATCAGATCCACCCCGGTCAGGGTTTCGATGGCCCGAATGTTCCGGCCTTCCCGACCAATGATCCGGCCCTTCATTTCATCGTTGGGCAGCGCCACCACGCTGACGGTGGATTCGCTGACCTGATCGGCGGCACAGCGGGAAATGGCCAGGCTGACCAGTTCTCTGGCCCGCTGTTCACATTCGCTCTTGAGCTGCTGGTCGTAGGCGGCGATCTTTTGGGCTTTTTCATAGGCCAAATCGTCTTCCAGGGAACTGAGAAGCTGGGCCTTGGCTTCCTCTACGGTAAGCTGGGAAATCCGCTCCAGGGTCTGCAGCTCGCTTTGCCGCAGCGCCTCGGCTTCCTCCAGCTTTTTTTCCGCCTGTTTTAAGCGGTCGTTGAGTTTTTCTTCTTTCTTTTCCAGATTGTCTGCTTTCCGGTCCAGGTTTTCTTCCTTCTGCACCACCCGGCGCTCCTGGCGGGAAAGTTCATTGCGGCGATCCTTCAGCTCTTTGTCCGCCTCGCTGCGCTGGCGGTGGATTTCTTCCTGAGCTTCCAGAAGCGCCTCCTTTTTTTTGGTAGCTGCTTCTTTTACGGCATCTTCTACAATACGTTTGGCTTCTTCTTCGGCGGAGCCGATCTCGGCTTCAGCAATTTGTTTGCGATGTTCGGCTCCCCTCTGGAAGAATACCTTTTTGCAGACGACGCCCACCGCTACCACAGCAATGGCAAGCGCTACGCAGAGCACTGCCAACACAATGGTGATTGGGTCCATCTTGGTTTGTATCCTCCTAAACAAAAACTGAGGGTGTGCCGTCCCGTTGCGGCAAATGGACTTATGTTTTATTGGTAACGAAACATTGAGTAAAAATGATGCGTTTTGATAAAGCAAACCCATCGGCCGTCGTGACGGCTGCGGATGCCCCCGCTAATTGCGGGAAAAATTGTTCCGTGTACGAAAAAGAATCAGCGGAACCGGAAAATCCGTTGATACAGAAATTTTCAAGCGCCAACCGGCATCTGAAAACAAAACTCTGCGGAACGTGAAAACCGCTTTGCCAAAGCAGCGGACACAGGGCGGCCCAATCCAAAACTTCCAATGGGCAAGTACCGCCGCTCCAAAGCGGTCAAAATGTTCCAGTTTTCCAACAGTGGGTTCCTCATTCATTTTACTTGCTTGGAACGTAATTGTCAAGACAATCTTGAAGAAAACTGTCTATATCCCATGGGAAAATCCATCAATCCTTTGTCAAAACAACCAAACCAATTTTAAGCGGGAAAAAAACAGAAAAAACCGATTGACAGCCCTTGCGGGAATGTGTTACAATAGCTAGTACCTCGAAGAGGTTTCTTTTTTTGCCTTCTTTTATCGGGAGGAGGGCGGAAAAGACCTTGGAGGGAGGCAAAAAACGATCCGAATTCATAGGAGGTGCCGAAATGCGAGTTAAAGTTACCTTGGCCTGCACCGAGTGCAAGCAACGCAACTATAACACCATGAAGAACAAGAAAAACGATCCCGACCGGTTGGAGATGCGCAAATACTGCCGGTTCTGCCGCAAGCACACGCTTCATAAGGAAACCAAGTAAAGGAGGGTTTTGCCATGGCAAAAGATTCTGAGGACAAGAAGCAGGAAAAGCTCGCAAAGAGCAGTAAAAAAACTGCTGACAAAAAATCCACCCAGAAAAAGAAACAGGCAAACCTTTTCCAAAAGTTTATCCGCTACTGCAAGGATCTGAAGAGTGAAATCAAAAAGGTGGTTTGGCCCAGCGCCAAGCAGGTCAAAAACAACAGCATCGTGGTGCTGGTGTTTGTGGCGATCAGCGCCGTGTTCCTGAGTCTCATTGATTTGGGCTTAGGACAATTGGTGGCTCTGGTTTTTGGATGATTTCCCTTCGCCCGCAGGTTTCAATCCATTGAGAAAGGAACGATCCCCAGTTTATGGAACAGGCAAAATGGTATGTGATCCATACCTATTCCGGATATGAGAACAAGGTGTCTCACAGTATCGAGAATATGGTGGAAAACCACAATTTGCAGGATTTGATCTTGGAAGTCAAGGTTCCCATGGAAAAAGTGGAGGAACACAAAGACAACGAGGTCAAAGTTGTAGAGCGGAAAGTTTTTCCGGGCTATGTGCTGGTGAAGATGGTCCTCAACGACGACACCCACTACATGATTCGCAGCATTCGGGGCGTTACCGGGTTTGTGGGAACTTCCACCGACCCCGTCCCCCTCACCGACCGTGAGGTAAAGCGGCTTGGGGTGGAGACAGTTCGCTCTCAGGTGGATTATCAGGTGGGAGACACCGTCGACATTACCGGCGGCCCCATGTCCGGTTTCTCCGGCGTGGTCAACTCCCTGAATGTGGCGGAAAACAAAGTCACGGTTGTGGTTTCCATGTTTGGCCGGGAAACTCCGGTAGAGCTGGAGCTTGCCCAGGTAAAAAAGGTAGACTGAGCCGATACCGGTTTACCGAAAACCGGCGCAAAGACGCCGGACGATCCAATGCCGGTTCTGATACCGGCGAAGCGCTTTGAAAAAAGCGCATTTGTGGGAGGAACAAAAGTAAGGCTTGCCCCGAAGGCAGGCGCCGCTGTTCCGCCGTCACCACGATTGATTTGGAGGTATTTTTATGGCTCAAAAAGTAACAGGTTACATTAAACTGCAAATCCCCGCCGGCAAAGCGACCCCGGCGCCCCCGGTTGGCCCTGCTCTGGGTCAGCACGGCGTAAACATCATGGCGTTCACCAAGGAATTCAACGAACGCACCAAAAACGACATCGGCCTGATTATCCCTGTGGTCATCACCGTGTTCGCCGACCGCTCCTTCACCTTCGTCACCAAAACCCCTCCGGCTGCGGTGCTGATCAAGAAGGCCTGCGGCATCGAAAGCGGTTCCGGCGTCCCCAACAAGACTAAGGTCGCCAAGATCACGCGTGAACAGGTGCAGAAGATCGCAGAAACCAAAATGCCTGACCTGAACGCTTCCAGCGTGGAAAGCGCCATCAGCATGATCTGCGGCACCGCTCGTTCCATGGGTGTTGAAGTCGTTGACTGATCGACCCCTGGTGGGAGGAAAATTCCGTTAATTACCACTTTTAGGGAGGAACAAGACTAATGAAACATGGTAAAAGATATTTGACAAGCGCCAAGGCCATTGAGCGCAGCAAGTTGTATGAAGTAGAGGAAGCTGTGAACGTGGTGTGCAGCACCTCCAAGGCAAAATTCGATGAAACGGTGGAACTGCATGTCCGTCTGGGCGTTGACTCCCGTCATGCTGACCAGCAGGTTCGGGGCGCCGTGGTTCTGCCCAACGGCACCGGTAAAACCGTCCGGGTTCTGGTTTTCTGCAAGGACAACAACGTTGAAGCCGCCCTGGCTGCCGGCGCTGATTATGCCGGAAGCGACGAATATGTGCAGAAGATCCAAGGCGAAGGCTGGATGGACTTCGACGTGGTCATCGCCACCCCCGATATGATGGGCGTGGTTGGCCGTCTGGGTAAAGTCCTGGGCCCCCGGGGCTTGATGCCCTCTCCCAAGGCCGGTACCGTGACCCCCGATGTGGCCAAGGCCGTTACCGAAGCGAAAGCCGGTAAGATCGAGTACCGTCTGGACAAAACCAACATTATCCACTGCCCCATCGGCAAGGCCAGCTTCGGCCCGGAAAAGCTCCAGCAGAACCTGGAAGCTTTGATGGAGGCCATTGTGAAGGCGAAGCCCGCTGCCGCAAAGGGTCAGTATATCAAGTCCTGCGTGGTTGCTTCCACCATGGGCCCCGGCGTAAAGATCAGCACTTCCAAGTACGGTGTGTAATCTTTTCTCGGTGATTTACAGTTTGTAGAAAAAATTCCCTGGTTGTCCTCTTGACAATCAGGGGCTTTTTTTGTATAATAATAAAGCTGTATTTTTCTAAAGACAGCAGGTAAGAAGTTTCTTGTAAGTGATGAAGTTTTTTCATTCGCCTGCCGAGGGAAAGTCGGAAAGAAATTTGTGTCTACACTGCCTTTCTGCTTCCTTTGAACAAGCGGGAAGGCTTTTTCTCTCCCGATTTCTTTGAAAAATCAGAGAATATTCATTCGGAGGTGAAACCATTATGCCAAGTGCAACCATTCTCAGTGAAAAGCAGAAATATGTGGCGGATCTGGCTGAGCAGCTCAAGAATGCCATAGCTGGCGTCATTGTGGACTACAAAGGCATCAACGTGGCGGACGACACCGCTCTGCGGAAAGAGCTGCGGGAAGCTGGCGTGAAGTACTCTGTTGTGAAAAACACCATGCTGCGGCTGGCTGTCCGGGAAGCTGGACTGAACGGCGTAGAGGAAGTGCTGGAAGGCACCACTGCTCTGGCCACCAGCGACAGCGACTATGTGGCTGCTGCCAAGATCCTGTGCAAGTATGCTGACGCTCACGAAAACTTCAACATTAAGCTGGGCTTCATGAATGGGGAAGTGCTGGACGCTGCCAAAGTTCAAGAACTGGGCAACCTGCCTTCCAAAGAAGAACTGCTTACCCAGTTGGTTTACGTTCTCTCTGCTCCCATGCGGGGTCTGGCTGTCTCCCTCAACGAGATCGCCAAGAAGCAGGGCGGCGAAGCCGGCGAAACCGAGGAAGCTACCGCATAATCTTTGCGGTATTCCCGCCTAATTTGAAAAATTACGATTTTATGGAGGTTACTCATCATGGCTGATGTAGCAAAGTTCATTGAAGAGATCAAATCCCTCACCGTTCTGGAACTGAACGAACTGGTGAAGGCCATCGAAGAAGAATTCGGCGTAAGCGCTTCTGCCGCTGTTATGGTGGCTGGTGCTGCCGGCGCCGGCGCTGCCGCTGCGGAAGAAAAGACCGAGTTCGACGTAGTGCTGAAGGAAATGGGCGACCAGAAGATGGCCGTCATCAAGGCTGTCCGCACCATCACCGGTCTGGGCCTGAAGGAAGCCAAGGCTGCCGTGGAAGGCGCTCCCACCACCCTGAAGGAAGCTGTGTCCAAGGACGAAGCCGAAGACATCAAAAAGCAGCTCGAAGAAGTGGGCGCTGTGGTGGAACTCAAGTAAGTTCACCCCAACCATTGTACTGCGAAAAGCAACGGAGTGTGTTCTCCGTTGCTTTTTTTGTGCAGCAAAAAAGCCCGGAAGGAAAAGACCTTCCGGGCCAGTGACAAAATTCAACTTACTCTTTGCACAGCTGATAAACGGTGACGCTGCGGCAGGTTTCCCCAGCCTTCAGGAAGGGGGTGGGGAAGAAGGGGACAGAAGTGCTGTTGGGGAAATACTGGGTCTCCAGGCAGAAGGCGTCCCGCTTGTGGTGATCCACCCCATTTTTGCCTTTGCACTCGTCCATGCCGTTGCCGGCATAAAACTGAATGCCGGGGAGGGTGGTGTAGGTCTTCAGCCGGATACCGGTTTGGTCGCCGATGGTCTCCGCCGCCAGGTTCAGCTCTCCGGCGGGGGCATTCAGCACCCAGTTGTGGTCGTAGCCGCCGGTGATGGCCAGATCCGGCACCTGGTCGATGCCGTCGGCAATGGTGGTAAAATCGGTGAAGTCAAACACGGTGCCCTTCACGGACAGAATCTCGCCGGTGGGGCAGCAGTCCTCGTCTACCGGGGTGTAGAAGGGGGCGTAAATCTTCATCTTGTGGTTCACAATGGTGCCGCTGCCGGAGCCGTTGAGGTTGAAGTAAGCGTGGTTGGTCAGGTTCACTACAGTATCGGCGTCGGTGGAGGCGGTATAGTCCAGCTTCAGGGCGTTGTCGGCGGAAAGGCTGTACACCACCGTCACCGCCACATTGCCGGGGAATCCGGCGGACATATCCTCATCGTACAGCTTGCAGGCAATGGCCTGATCTTCTCCCAATGCAATCACCTGGACGTCGAAGAACCGCCGGTCATAGCCGTTGGGGCCGCCGTGAAGGTTGTTGTTGTTCTCGTTTTTGTTCACCTGATAGGTCTTTCCATTGAGATTAAAAGATGCATTCTTGATCCGGTTGGCGTGACGGCCGATGCAGGCTCCCAGATAGCCGCCGTGGCTCATGTATTCCTGGGGGGTGTCGTAGCCCAGCAGTACGTCCACCGTGTTGCCGGCTTTGTCCTTGGTGCAGATGGACTGCAAGGTCGCCCCCAGGTCCATAACGCTGACGGAGGTTTCTCCGTTATCCAGGGTGTACAGGGTAACTTCCCTGCCTTCCCAGCACCCAAAGGGGCGGGCAGTAACTTTAGTCATAGCAATTTCTCCTTTGCAATTTATTTTCAGAGGTTTCCCTCTGCAAATCAGGATACCGTGGTGCCGGTATAATAGTGGGTGAGGATCTGAACATAGCTCCAGCCCTCATACCGGGCGTAGCCCATAGCCCCCACCTGGCTCATTCCCACACAGTGGCCGTAGCCCCGGACGGAGAAGGTAAACGTGTCGGTGGCGGCGTCGTAGGAAAAGGTGAACTTGGGACTGCGAATGGAGGAAAACCAGGATTCCCGGAAGGTGTTGCCGTACACCGTCACATTGCCGCCGCTCCCGCCAATCTGCAAGCGGTGCACCACCCCGTCATCTCCGGTACTCACCACCGTCAGCCAGGTGGAGGGGTCCCCGGAAAGATCCAGGGAGCTGTTTTTCGCCAACAGAATCTCCTTGAGCTGGGCGCTGGTCACCGTAACGGTGGAATTGTCCTCATCGTACTTGCTCTCCACCCCGGTAAGGTAGGACACCGTGCCGCCCCAGACATACTGGCTGCCTACGGTATATCCCCCGGCGCTGGCGCAGTACACCGCCATAATGGGGCTGCCGCCGGAATACACCATTTGGCTTGCCACCTGCTCCACATACCGCACCGTCTGGGCGTTGGGCACCTGAAGGTACACCGAGGGAGCGGTGCCCTGGTTGTTGTAATAAGCCACATAGGAGTGGGCCGCCACCGCTTGCGCCTTATAGGCTTCCGCATACCGGCTGTCCGGTGTTCCGGCCGCACCGCCTACCATCTCCGCCTGGGTAATGCCGCTGAGCACCGTCACTGCATCGGCGTAATACTGGGTGCCATTCCAGGTGACATACAGCATGATGCCGCTTGGAGTGTACTCCGGCATCTGAATGGCTTCATCTAAAGCCGAACGCTGAGAAGTGGTTTCCGAGGAATCCGTCGGCTGAATGGCGGTGCCGGTGTTGTTGGCGGAGGTTTCATGGTCTAACTGCTCTTCGGTAAACAGTTCGGAAACGGTGTTTGCCTCCTGCACCACCACCGGCGTCTCCACGGTGGCCGCCACTTCCGACAGTTCCGGTTCAGACTGGGAAACCGGCGTTTCTTCCTCCTGGGAAACCAGCTCCGACTGCTGTACTTCTTCTGCCGATGAACTCTCCGGCTCATCGAAATCCTCTTCCGTTTGGGAAGAAACCTCCTCCTCCAGGCAGGAAAAGCTCACTCCCTGACCGTAGACCGGCTGTCCCAGCTGAGTGACACAAAACAAACAGCCGGTGACAAATACCGCCAAGGCCAGAGCCAATCCCACCAAGGCAAAGAGGGTTTTTTTCTGCAACATTTCGCTTGCCTCCCATTAGATAAAGGGGTTGTCCAGGTTCCGGCTGGTATACCACACATCTGGCATTCGCTGGTTGGTATTGTCGGTGTAACTCACCTCATCGGCGGTTTCCCCTTCCCGCAAGGCACGGGCCACCACCACTATGCGGCCGTCGTCGATGTCATAATCGCAGGTGGACAAGGTCAGGTATTGGTCGGTTTCGTCCCAATCCACGCTGGCGTGAAAATAGCTTCGCTGGGTAATCTGCTCCTGGAAGGTGGCAAAGTCCCGCTGGGAAAAATCAATGTAGTTTTGGTAGTCAAACAGATCCGCCTCGTCGGCGTCGGGGTCCACCAAAAAGGCGCCGATGACCACATAGGTCTGGTCCTGATAAATGGTGTCGAACTGCACCGTGCTGTGGCTTTGGGCGTAGGAAGCTGAGGTGTAGTTGGTTAGTTCATGGAAAAAGCTGCCGTTGTTGGCGTTGTGGCCGTAAAGAATGGTATTGTCGCTCATTCCTTCCAGGGTAATCTGACAGCGGTAATCCGCAAACACCGTGCCCAGCCGGGAATAATTTCCGTAAAAGTTGGTGTACAGGTATTTGTCGTTATCGGTGGTCTGCACCACCGCATAGTGGATAGAGGTATTGGGAATGGTAATGCTGCCCACAAAGTCCTGGTTTACGGCGTACGCTGCCGCCGCTTCTTCCTGGGCCCCTTCCGGCAAGGCTTCTACCTGTTCCTCCGTAGCCTCCTGCTCCAAAAGCTGCTCCACCTGTTGATTTTCCCTGTCAATCTGATAATACTCCCACCAGTAATTCACCAGCACCCCGCCGCTGACCAAAAACACCGCAGCGCAGATGAGCACCAGCACAATCCAAAGGATCTTTCGTCCCTTCTTTTTTCCCTTCACAGGATTCTTCCCTTGGCCCCTCATAATAAAACTACTCCTCCCGATAGTCTGCAAGCAGCGAGGTTTCCTGTCCGGACAGATAAGCGTTCACCATATGCAAGGCGTTGATGCGTGCCAGGGCCTGCACCTGTTCCCGATCCTGACCGGCGGGGGAGAGCTGGTATTTCTGCACCCAGACCTTCCCCTGGCAAGCCAGGCCGATGTACACCGTGCCCACCGGTTTTTGGGGGCTGCCCCCATCTGGCCCGGCAATGCCGGTAATGGCTACATTGCAGTCCGCCCCCGACAGCTTTTCCAGCCCCAGCGCCATCTGGGCGCAGGTGTCATAGCTGACAGCCCCGTGTTGTTCCAGGGTTTCCGGCTTGACCCCCAGAAGCCTGGTTTTGATGCTGTTGGCATAGGTGACTACCCCGCAGTCAAACACCCGGCTGGCTCCCGGCAATGTAGTGATCCAGGCAGCCAGGCTGCCGCCGGTGCAGCTCTCTGCGGTGGCAATGGTTTTGTGCTGAGACAAAAGCTGCTCCATCACAATTTGGTGCAGGCTTAAATGTTCCGGTTCAATGATAATGATTGGCTCCCAGGCCATGACGATCTCTCCTTTTTCCTGTTGTACCATAGTCGGCTCATCTGTTCTCACTATCATGGATGCAGCATGGTTAAAGTAATGCCGTCCATGGCTCTTTGGATAAGCGGTTCAAAGTCAAAGGCGTTTTGGGCTTCCTCTACCGCCTTCAAACTGGGTCTGGTTTTCGGATGACGGGGGGTGAAAACGGTGCAGCAGTCCTCGTAGGGCAAGATGGAGGTTTCAAATGCGCCGATCTGCCGGGAAATCTTGATGATCTCCTCCTTGTCCATTCCGATCAGGGGGCGGAACACCGGCATATGGGCCACGGCATCGGTGACTCCCAGCGCCCCAATGGTCTGGCTGGCCACCTGCCCCAGACTTTCCCCGGTAATCAGGGCCTGCAGCTCATATTTTTCGCTTTCCCGCTGGGCGATCTCCATCATCAGACGCCGCATAATCAAGGTAAACAGCTCTTCCGGACAATGTTCCCGGATAGCTTCCTGAATTTCAGTAAAGGGGACGCAGTGGAACTGAATCCGGCCGGAATACTGGCTGACTATCCTGCAAAGGGTTTCCACCTTCTCCAAAGCCCGGTCGCTGGTGTAGGGGGGGCTTTGGAAATGAATGGCGTGGAGCAAAAGTCCCCGCTTCGCCATCATATACGCCGCCACAGGGCTGTCGATGCCTCCGCTGATCAGAACCATGGCTTTGCCGGAGCTGGACACCGGCATTCCCCCGGCGCCGGGGGTTTGTGCGCCGTGAACGTAGGCGTGTTCATCTCGAATCTCTACCGTCACCGTCAGTTTCGGGTGGTGGACGTCCACCTTTAAATGGGGGTACGCCTCCAGCAGCGCCCCGCCCAGCTCCTGCTGAAGCTGGGGAGAGGTGTAGGGAAACTGCTTGTCGCTTCGTTTGGCTTCCACCTTAAAGGTTTCCACATAAGGGAGCTGGTCTTTCAGGTACTCCACCGCTTCTTTTTTGATGACCTCCAGGTTTTTCTTAGTCACCAAAGTCCGGGAAAAAGCGGAGATGCCGAAGATCTTGCCGATCGCCTGGGCCATGGCGTCGAAATCCATGTCCTCCTCTTTTGGCTCTACCCGGATAGTGGACTGGCTCTTGGTAATGTTCACCTTGCCGAATTTCTTCAACCGAAACCGGATATTCTTTACCAGAATCTGTTCAAAGGTGTGCCGGTTCAATCCCTTCAGGGCAATCTCCCCGGTTTTAATCAAAATGGCTTCTCGCATACATTTTCTCCTGTTTTATTTTACCGCAGCTTCGCCAGCCGCTGCATTCCTTCTTCCACCCGGCGCACCAGTTCTTCCATCTCTTCTTTGGTGTTTTCCGGACCCAAACCGACGCGCAGGGCGGTGTCCGCCTCCCGGTCGGTTTTGCCCAGGGCCTTCAGCACATGGCTTTTGGCCCCTTTGGCACAGGCGGAGCCGCTGGACACACAGATGCCGTACTGTTCTAAAAAGTGAAGGTTGACTTCGCTGCGAATGCCTTTTACTGAGAAATTCAAAATATAGGGGACGCAATTTTCATCGCTGTGAAAGGTGATCCCACCCAATCGGCTTAACCCACTCCGCAGACAGGCGTTGAGCTGTTTGTAATGTTCCAGATGAGCGGGAGCCGTTTCCATCAGCCAGTTGGCGGCGGCGGCAAAGGCGGCGATCTGGGGCACAGCCTCGGTGCCTACCCGAAGATTTTTCTGCTGGTGGCCGCCGTAAAGCAGGGGAACCAGCCGCACCCCCTCTTTCACAGCCAGCAGCCCCACCCCTTTGGGAGCATAAACCTTATGGCCGCTGGCAGAGAACAGATCCACACCGGATTTTCGGAAGGAAAAGGGAATCCTCAAAAAACCCTGAACCCCGTCCACATGAACCAGAACCTCCGGGTCCTTCCGTTTCACTGCCCTGGTAATTTCTTCCACCGGCAGCCGCAGGCCGGTTTCGTTGTTGACCAGCATCACGCTGACCAAAGCGGTTTTTTCATTCACCGCCCGGTAAAAGTCCATTGGGTCAAACCCGCCGTCCGGGGTGGGGGAGATGTATTCCACTTCGTACCCTTCCTGGGCCAACTGTTTGGTGAGTTCCATCACCGAAGCGTGCTCCACAGCGGTGGTGATGATTTTATTCCGCTGCCGCCGCCGGGCCGTCAAGCCCCCGCGGATAGCTAAATTGTTGCTTTCGGTGGCGCCGGAAGTGAAATAAACCTCTGACCACTGGCAGTCCAGCCCTTTGGCCAGCGTTTCCTGTGCGCTGCGAAACAATTTTTCCGCCTGGTGTCCCATAAAATGCAGGGAAGAGGGATTTCCAAATTCCATTTCCATGGCTTGCACTGCCGCTTCCACCGCCTGAGGGCATACCTTGGTGGTGGCACAGTGATCCAGATAAATCAAAGGCTTGTTCAACTTTTTACGTCGTCCCTTTCACTGGTGGTGATTTCAACTTATCATTATACAGGATTGCCGAAAAAATTTCTACTGCTTGCTGTGAATTTTCCGGTATATTTTTCATTTTTTCTTCCATACTAGGAGAAAATCTATTGTGGGAGGAAGCGCTATGAACCTTCATCTGGACCGGCGGGGCTTAATACGGCTCATTGTCTTTGTCTTGGCCATTCCGTCGGTGCTGATCACCTATCTCTGCATGAACTACACCCGGGCAGTGTCGGCGGAAAACGCCCTGGAAAGCAGCTATTTGAAAAACATCAGCAACCTTTCCACCTATCTGGAAAACCTGGACAACGCCCTAACCAAGACCATCTACTGCGGCACTTCCGCCGCCTTTGGGGAGATGACCGCTACCGTCTGGCGGGAGGCGGGCTTTGCCAAAGATGCGCTGGCCAGTCTGCCCCTGTCGGAACTGGATCTGGAAAACAGCTATAAACTGCTCAGCCAGGTGGGGGACTATGCGGTGAGCCTGAACAAATCCGTTTCCCAAGGCGCCCAGCTTTCCCAGGAGCAGTTGGATCAGCTCTACACCTTGAAGGAATACACCCAGTCCATGCGCAGCCAGGTTATCCTCATTGAGGATCAGCTCCGCACCGGGGCCATCTCTCTGACAAAGGTGAGCAGCAGCATTTCCGATTCTTCCGGCCAGGAAACTTTAACTCTCAGCGATTCCGCCGAGGAGATGGAAGAAAGCCTTTCCGACTATCCCACCCTGATCTATGACGGCCCCTTCTCCGACCACATCAATTCCACCACCCCCCGCATGACCCAGGACCAACCGGAGATCAGCAAAGAAGAGGCCCTGGAAAAAGCCGCCGCCATCACCGGCCTGTCCTCAGAGGAACTCACCGACCAGGGTGACACCGAAGGGAACCTCCCCTGCTACAACTTCAGCAACGGAAGCGTCTCCATTGCCATCACCAAACAGGGAGGATACCTCTACTATCTGATGAACAGCCGAATCCCCGAAAGCAGCGTCATCTCCGCAGAAGATGCGGTAGCCATCGGCGCCCAGTGGCTGGAACAGCAGGGATACGATTCCATGCAGGACAGCTACTATGAGATCAACGGCAATCGGATCACCATCAACTACGCCTACGCTCAAAACGGCTCCATTCTCTGCTATCCGGATTTGATCAAACTCACCGTGGCGCTGGACAACGGGGAAGTGCTGGGAGCGGAAGCCAGCGGGTATCTGGTCAACCACCAGGATCGGCTGGAATTGACCTCCGGCTTCACTGCGGAACAGGCGGCGCAGTCTTTAAGCCAACTGCTGACCGTGGAAAATTCCCGGCTGGTGGTAATCCCAACCAGCGGGCAGAACGAGGTGCTCTGCTGGGAGTTTTCCTGCACTTCCTCCAAGGACGAACAGGTGTTGGTCTATATCAACGCCCAGACCGGAGCGGAGGAGCAGATTCTGGTGGTGTACACCGATGAAAACGGCACCTTGACCATGTGACGCAAAAAGAACGCACCGTGCAAAACAGTGCGTTCTTTCTTGTTGTCCGGAGATTACCAGTCCGTGCTGACGTCTTCCCCGTTTAAGAGTTTTTGCAGTTCCGACTGCACCTTATTGGTAAAGGAGGTGGTGGTAGTTACCGCTTCGGCTCCGTTTACCGAAACTACAACCACACGGCTTCCCATGTCGTAGTATTCCACAGTATCGGTGGAGCCGTCGCTGTAACGGTAGGTCACCGTCATAATGGGATCGGAGGTCACTTCACTGAGGTTGACGCCGTTGGCCCGGCAGGACATCGTCAACTGATACCAGAGGGCAAAATTGTCGCTGTCCAAAGCTTCGCCGTTGTATTCCACATAGGTCTCGGTGACAGCGTCCCCGGAAGTGGTGGTGCTGCCGGTTTCCACCTGAGAAATGTTGAATACATATTCTTCTCCTCCAAAGGAGATGGTCATTTTGGAAACATTTTGAATGCTGGGCGCCAGCGGCAGGGAGGATATCAGGTCGTCTGCGGTGCAGTCCACCCAGGGGAGAAGGTCCACATCAACCACATACACCAAAACACTGCGGTCAGTCATGACATAACGGCAGGTGGTTCCGCTGTAGGTCACTTCACTGCCAATGGTAAACACAATGCTTTCGTCATCCCAAGACATGGTGACCACCGCCGCCGGAGAGGCTAAGCCGTATTCCTCCAGCTCTGCCTGCGTGGGATTAGACGCCACCACATCTTCCGCATCTGAGCCGAAGATGTTAAACAACAGCTCGGTTTCCATATCCGAATCCATCAGCGTGACCACCGGGCTGGTGAGTTCATACCGGTTGGAGGCGGAGATCAGGGAGGAGTCCCCATACCGGGAAGTGTCCAAAGGCTGAATGACAATGTCTTCCGCCAAATCCGGCCGTTGAATGACCAGGGTGATTTCCGGGTCCTCAGAGCTGTCCCCATAGCTTTCCAACATTGTTTTATCCAAAAAGCTGTTGGGATTGACGTCCAGCGTGGTCCCCAGCGAATTGGCCACCACATACAGCGCCGAATCGCCCTCCAGCATACAATACCGTCCGGTGACACCGCTGGCGGAATTCCCCAGCATCATGGTGTACTCCCTTCCTTGGAAGGAGGCGGTAATGGTAGTGCTGGGCTGGCTCAGCCCGTATTCCGAAAGATCCTTGTCGCTTGCGTCTTCCAATACCAGCCTCAGGTAGCTGGCGTTGGCGAAGGTGCTCACAGTGCTCCGAATGGTGGACCGTTCCAGCGGCAGATCATCAAACCCATCAATGGAGAAGCTGTAATCCTCATCTTCCTCCGTCGCTTCCACAAGGCGGACGGTATAGCTTCCATTGCTTCCCTGCACGGTAAGGTAGTCCAAATCTTCCACACTCTCGCTGACGAGGGTGGTGTCCACTTCGTCTTCCGCCAGAGCAGAAGAAATGTCATCGACGGTGGTGTCCTCCTGGTCCTGCTGGCTGACATTCAAAAGAAGAACCAAAGCCGCCACCAGAACCACTACGCAAACCCCGGAAATGATCAAATTACGGACTTTTTTATTCATATTACTTTCTCCTCCGTGCCAGCCAGAAGGCAAATCCTCCGCCTAACGCCGCCACCGGAATGACAATCATAAAGACAATAAAGGTGGTCAGGGCTGCTGCGTTGCTGGCGGTAAAGGTCTCGGTGCTAAAGCTCACCGCAGAGATGTTGATGCCGCCTGACTGTCCGGTGAGTTCGTTGATTAAATTCACAATATATTGGTTGTTGTTGTACGAAGCGCTCTCAACCAATGTCTGCTGCAACATACTGGTATCTGCCAGCACCAGCACATTGGAGTTGTAGGGAGTAACGCCTTCATACCGGGTCTTTTGAGCCAGGACCGCTACATTATAAGTGCCCACATGGCTCTCCATGTAGCTGGTGTACTCCGAAGTCCCCGAATCGTACTGGTAGGGAATCAGGGTCGAAGTGCTGTGGCTCTGAATCAACGCCGTGGTGGTAATGTTACTGGAGGATTCGAACAACTGGTTCACCGGACGGGCATACAGTCCCAGCACCGGCAGGGAAGAATCCCGCAGGTCGGCGGTGCGGTCCGTATCCACAATATCATAACCGATAAAGGGGTAAGCGCCGCCGTAACTGCTCTGGAACGCATAGATGTTGGAGCTGTCGGTTTCATAAAGCATGCCGTCCAGGCTTACTTCAATGCCCCACTCCGCCAAATAGGCGTCCAGATTGGGGGTGACAGAGCTGACCACGCCGGTGTCTTCATCTGCGCTGACCTGCTGGAAGCTGGCGATGTACAGCAGTGTTTTTCCAAACGCACCATCGTTGCTGAGGAAAGAATCCAGCTGCTCCAGCTCCGAATCGGTGTAGTCCACCATGGGGGCGCAGATCACCACCAGATCGTAGGAATCATCTAACGTAGTGGTTGCCAGTTCCACTTCGGTTATCTGATAGTTGTTGTCCTCTAAAATTTCGGTGAGGCCGGCAGGAGTGCTTTCGCTGTGGCCGGTAATGATAGCGCAGTTGGTGAGTTCGTTGGCCGCCACATAGCTGATGGCGCTGGTCATCACCTGCTCCGCATCGGAATAGTATTCATAGCTGGTATAGCTGCTGTCGTATTCCGCCACCACCAACTCGGAAGGATCTACCACCCGGATTCGGTTGGCGCTTTCCACAATAATGTCCCCTTCCGACAAGCTGTAGTCCGAATAATTGGCGGAAAAGCTGGGGTTTTCCACCAAGTCCACATACTGAACGGTAATGTGGCTGCTGTACTGAGCGTACTGCTTGATAATCTGGTTGGCCTGGTAGTAGTATCCCGAAGAATCGGAATTGGCAAATTCGGATTCATTCATGCAGACGGTAATGGTGATGTCATCCTCCAGGCTCTGTATATATTCAATGGATTCATCTCCCAGTTGGAACCGGTTGTTGTCGGTCAGGTCCACACTGCTGGGGAACATTTCCAGCAGCAGCCCCGCCACTACATTCACCAGCACCACCACAGCAATCACCACAATGGTGATCACGCTGGCCATGGTGCCGTGCTTGAACCGGCGGGAGGATAGAAATTTCGGCTTGTTCATAACGTTTTTCTTTCCCTCCATTAACTCCAGCGGCGGCGCTCCAGCACCCGTACCGACAGGAAATTAAAGATAAAAATAGCGCTGATAAAGAAGAGGATATTGCCGTAATCTAAGAGCCCGTTGGTAAATTCGGTGTAACGGCTGAAAAAGCTGATGGCGGCGAGCAGATTCACAGCCCAGCTCCAGGGGGCGTAGCTGGAAAAGCTGTCCAGCATATAGAAGAACAGGATTACCGCAAAACTCAAAATGGCAGCGGCCAACTGAGACTGAGTCATGGTGGAGATAAACAGGCCTATGGAGATAAAGGCGCCGCCCATCAGGGCCAGGCCGATCAGATTGCCCAAAAAGATGGGAACCTGGGGGGAGGCAAAGGAGCTTAAAATGATAAAGTCCACCACTGTCATGGCCATGCCTACCCCAAACAGGGCCATGGCTGCCAAAAACTTTCCCCAGACAATACCGGATAAGCTCACCGGGGCAGTCAGCAGCGCCTGATCGGTTTTCATTCGAATCTCCTCGCTCATCAGGCGCATGGTCAGCACTGGAATGCCGATCAGCAGCACAATAATCATGTTGGTAAACACATAGGAGATCATGTTGTAGCCGGCACTGACCAAAATAAACAATGCCCAGCCGCAGAAGAACCAGAAGATGGCTAAAAACACCCAGCCAATGGGATTTTTGAAATAGGAAAGAAATTCACGCTTAAAGATGGCTGTCATTTGCTTTCTTCCTCCTTCTTTTCCTTAGGACCAAAAAAGCCGAGAAACTTCCGCTTTCCTTTCGGAGTGGATTGTTCCTCCTCTTCTTCCCGGTTCGCCTTTGCAATAGACTGAGCCACCGCAGGGTCGGTGAGGCGGATAAAGATATCTTCCAAGTTCATGGCATTGTGCCTGAATTCCAGCATGGGCCAATTCCGATCCCGGAGCAGTTCAAATACATCTTCCCGGATATCCTGATTTTCCTTGGGTTGGATCAAAAACTCATAGACCCCCTGCTCCTTCTGGCCGTGAGGACGGACGCTTTCCGCCTTCTCCAACCGACTCAAAGCTGTCAGGGCGTCGGTTTGGGGCGCTTTTACCCGCAGAGTGTAGCGTTTGTCTCTGCTGAGCTTTTCGGAAAG
>CAZWNI010000008.1:16413-21035 GCA_964635385.1 uncultured Oscillospiraceae bacterium | reverse complement strand
GGGATACTCTTTCGCCAGCAACTCCAGATATTTCAAATCCATAAACCGTCCTCCTTTTTGAATGTATGTTCAATGATATTATACACTCTTTTACTCCGCTTTTGCAATAGCTTTCTGGATAGAACCCACGGAAATCCATTTCAGAGAACAATGTTGATTTTCCTTATCGTCTGTCCCGAAAGGGAAGCAAAAACCGCACAGCGCACTGACAAGCACTGTGCGGTAACATTTTATATCCCTATGCCCGCCTGGGACGGATTAAGTTTTTTTATCAAAAACATGGGGAGATTCCGAAACCGAACCGGCTTTTTGCTTTTTTCGCTCATGCAGTTCCCAACGGTCAATCCCCTTTTGGGTTAGCTTTCCAAATCCCCACATCATGCTCCAAGCGGTCAAGGCAAAGAAAGGCAGAATCCAGAGATGGATCCAGTCAAAGGCATAGAAGCTAAACAAGTCTCCGGTAAAGGGAACGGTAATGCCTAAAATAAAGCCTGACCCCATCACGATATACAAGGCGATTCGCAGGGCGTTAAACGGTTTGCAGACCCAGAACAGCACCGCCAGTTCCGCTACGCCGGTGTACACCGCCGACATGGTGGAAATGGTATTGAAGTCCAGGCCGAATAAGTAGCCCAGCTGCATCAGCGCCACGCCCACCACTACCGTAAATGCGCCGGGAATCGAGCGGCAGATCACGTTGTAGATGAACCGCCCCTTGATCCGTTCCCGGTTGGGTTCCAGGGCCAGGATAAAGCTGGGTGCGCCGATGGCCAGGGCGTTGATCATAGTGAGTTGAATGGGAACGTAAGGGTAGGTCGCCGGCAGGAACAGAAACAGCACCGCTAAAATGGCGGAAAAGATGGTTTTGACCAAGAACAGGGAGGAGCTGCGCTGAATGTTGTTGATGCTCCGCCGTCCCTCCGCTACCACTTTAGGCATGGAGGCAAAGTTGGAATCCAGCAACACCAGTTGGGACACATTACGGGCTGCGTCGCTTCCCTGGGCCATGGCAATGGAGCAGTCCGCTTCCCGCAGTGCCAGCACATCGTTGACGCCGTCTCCCGTCATTGCCACGGTGTGACCCTGGCTTTTGAATAGCTGCACCAGTTCCAGCTTTTGCCGGGGGGTTACCCGGCCGAATACCTGACAGGTTTGGGCAGCTTGGGCCAGTTTTTCCGGGGTATCCAGCTTAGTGGCGTCCGCCGCCAGATCCCAGTGTTCCAGTCCGGCCCGGCGGGCCACCTGGCTCACCGTCAACGGGTCGTCTCCTGAGATAACTTTAATGTCCACCCCTTGTTCTTTGAAGTAGCGCAGAGTTTCCGGGGCCTGGGCACGGATGACGTCCCGAATCACCACAAAACCAATGGGAGCCAACCCCTCCGGAAGCTGTTGATCCCGGAAGGGCAGAGGGCCTTTTGCCAGGGTGATCACCCGGTAGCCTTTTTGAGAGTATTGCTCTGCCTGGGAGCGGATAGCCTCATACCTATCCCCTAGTAAAAACTGCCCCGCCCCCATACAGCAGGCGCCGTAGGCAGAGTGGTATACCCCGCTCCATTTCCGGGCAGAGGAAAAGGGAACTGCCACTGCTCCCGGCAAAGGAGTGCCGCCGCCGAACCGCCGGGACATAGCCAGATAGGTGGGGTTGTTGTCCTGAAGATTGGAGAGAAGGAACCGGCAGATTTCTTCCAGCTCTTTTTTGGTGTGGCCGGACAGGGGCGTCAACTCCTTTATATCCAGCCGGCCTTCGGTGATGGTACCAGTTTTATCTAAACAAAGGGTGTCCACCCGGGCCAGGGTTTCAATACAGTACAGTTCCTGCACCAGGGTTTTGTGGCGGGACAGCCGGATAACGCCGACTGCCAGCACCACACTGGTGAGCAGAACCAACCCTTCGGGGATCATGCCGATGAGGGCCGCCACGGTGGAGACAATGGCCAGGGAAAAGTCTGCGTCGGTGAAAAATAAGGACTTGCCGAAGAGAAGGAGCCCCACCGGGATAATACCGATGCCAATCACCTTTAAGATTTGGTTAATGGCCGCCATAATTTCGGAATTGGGCTTTTTGATATATTTCACATCGCCCAGGATTTTGGCGGCGTAACTGTCTTTCCCCACCCGGTTGATTCGGGCGTAGCCTTTGCCGCTGACCACAATGCTGCCGCTGAGCAGTTCGTCCCCCGGCGCTTTGTTGATGGGGTCGCTTTCCCCGGTAAGCAGGCTTTCGTCCATTTCACAGCCGCCTTCCAGCAGCACGCAGTCCGCTCCCACCTGCTGGCCTGCTTCCAGCACCATAATGTCGTCTAACACCAGTTCTTCCATGGGAAGCTGGATTAAGGCGCCCTCTCGGAGGACGTGGGCTTTGGGGGCAGAGATCAGGCTGAGCCGGTCCACGGTTCGCTTGGCCCGGATCTCCTGGAAAATGCCGATGGCGGTGTTGCAGAGGATCACGCCCATAAACAGTACGTTTTTGTAGGAGCCTACTGCAATTACCAATGCGGCCAGGATCGCATTGATGAGATTGAACAGAGTGCAGATATTGTCCCGAATGATCCGCTTAACCGATTTGGTGGGGACGGTTTGGATCAGGTTGGTCTGCCCCTTTTGGACACGCCGGGCCACCTCTTCATTGGTTAAACCAGAAAGGGATGTGTCTGCGTCGGACATGGTTTACTCTCTCCTTTGCAACGGGGGGATTAGAAACGGAACCCCGCTGAAAATGTTATGTCATTCAAGGTTTGCTCTATGCGGAAAAAATAATTTTGCCGTAATGACGGATTCTGCCAATCGCTACGTCATAAATATCGGATCGATTTCCACTGGTGTTCGCCGGTAGGCGAACTGCCGCCCTGCTTATGGCGGCAAAGTGGGAATCACAATATTGCCTTTGGCAATCATTGTATCATATTTCGCAGGCGGAAAACAGGGGAATCTTTTCAGTTTACAAAAAATTGACAAGAAGGAAGAATTTGTTTGTATTTGAAATTACTGTTCAAAATTTGTTTACGATTTCACCGAAAAAAGGCCTTGAAATTATTGGGAAAAGGGCTACAATAGTATACAGTTAGCACTCAGGGAAAAGGAGTGCTAAGGTTACTAATGTGAAAGGGTGTTTTGAGTATGACAATCAAACCTTTAGGCGACCGTGTGGTTATTAAAATGTGCAAAGCGGAAGAAACTACGGCAAGCGGCATTATCCTCACCGAATCTGCCCAGGAAAAGCCTCAGATGGCGGAAGTGGTGGCAGTCGGCCCCGGCGGAGTGGTAGACGGCAAGGAAGTCAAGATGGAGCTGAACGTAGGCGACAAAGTGCTGATGAGCAAGTACGCCGGCACGCAAGTTAAGGTAGATGGCGAAGAATACACCATTTTGAAGCAGAGCGAAATTTTGGCAACGGTGGAAGACTAATTCCATCTGCCTTGTAATGAAGAAAGGATGAATCTGTATTATGGCTAAGAACATTATTTATGGCGAAGAAGCCAGAAAAGCATTGCAGGCCGGTATTGACAAGCTGGCAGACACCGTAAAAATCACCCTGGGCCCCAAAGGCCGCAACGTCGTGCTGGATAAGAAGTACGGCGCTCCCCTGATCACCAACGACGGCGTTACCATCGCCAAGGAAATCGAACTGGAAGACGCTTTTGAAAACATGGGCGCTCAACTGGTAAAGGAAGTTGCCATTAAAACCAACGACAACGCCGGCGACGGCACCACCACGGCAACCCTGTTGGCCCAGGCTCTGGTGCGGGAAGGCATGAAAAATGTGGCTGCCGGCGCCAACCCCATGGAAGTCCGCAAGGGCATGAAGAAGGCAGTGGACGCTGCGGTAGAAGCCATCAAGGCCAACTCCCAGCAGGTTGCCGGTTCCAAGGACATTGCCCGTGTTGCTTCCATCTCTGCCGGAGATGAAGAAGTGGGCAAGCTGATTGCCGATGCCATGGAAAAGGTCACAGCCGACGGGGTCATTACTCTGGAAGAATCCAAGACTGCCGAAACCTACAGCGAAGTGGTAGAGGGAATGCAGTTTGACCGGGGCTATATTTCTCCCTATATGGCCACCGATACCGAAAAGATGGAAGCTGTGCTGGATGACGCCCTGGTGCTGATTACCGATAAGAAGATTTCCAACATTCAGGAGATTCTGCCCCTGTTGGAAGAAATCGTCAAGACCGGTCAAAAGCTGTGCATTGTTGCAGAGGACATTGAAGGCGAAGCCCTCTCCACCCTGATTCTCAACCGCCTGCGCGGCACCTTCACCGTTGTGGGTGTGAAGGCTCCCGGTTTCGGCGACCGCCGCAAGGAAATGCTTCAGGATATTGCGATCCTGACCGGCGGTACTGTGATCACCGAAGAAGTGGGATTGCAGTTGAAGGACGCTACCATGGATATGCTGGGCCGTGCCGGTCAGGTAAAGGTGGACAAGGAAAACACCATCATCGTCAACGGCGCCGGCGACAGTGCTGCCATTAAGGCTCGTGTGGAGCAGATCCGTGCCCAGATCGAAAACACCACCAGCGATTTCGACCGTGAAAAGCTGCAAGAACGTCTGGCCAAACTGGCCGGCGGCGTAGCTGTCATCAAGGTGGGCGCTGCCACTGAAGTGGAAATGAAGGAACAGAAGCTGC
>CAZWNI010000008.1:0-16403 GCA_964635385.1 uncultured Oscillospiraceae bacterium | reverse complement strand
CGCATTGAAGATGCTTTGGCTGCCACCAAGGCCGCTGTAGAAGAAGGCATTGTAGCGGGCGGCGGCACGGCTCTGCTGAACGCCATGCCTGCTGTCAAGGCTTTGATGGAAGCTTCTGCTGGCGACGAAAAGACCGGCATGAGCATTGTGTACAAAGCGCTGGAAGAGCCGGTTCGCCAGATTGCCAAGAATGCCGGTGTGGAGGGAAGTGTGATTGTGGATAAGATCCTCACTTCCGGCAAGATTGGCTACGGTTACGATGCCGCCAACGAAGCATACGAAGATATGATCCCTGCCGGCATTGTGGACCCCGCCAAGGTTACCCGGAGCGCTTTGCAGAATGCTTCCAGTGTGGCTGGCATGGTACTCACCACCGAAAGCCTGGTTGCTGATATTCCGGAAGAGAATCCGGCTCCTGCCGCTGGCGCAAACCAGGGCATGGGAATGTATTGATCCATTCCTGACAACCAAAAATTACGTTTTGGGCAGTTGTCTTTCCGGGCAACTGCCCTTTTGGTTTCTTTTTGTAGGGCGGGGGGTGCTGCTCAGGTGCAAATCTTTGGGAAAGAAAAAAGTCCGATTTGGTTAAGATCCAAAAAAGTTGCCCTGGGTTTTGACAAATGCCTTCGAACTTGCTACAATAAGAATTGAAATTCTCTCAGAAAGGAAGGATGCTGTTTGAAGCACCCTCAATTAAAAAAGCTGTTGCTGGCAGTGATGCTAAGCGGATTGTTTTTGTTTTCCGGCTGTGCCAGCGGGGAGGAAGATAGCACCTCTACCGCTTCCCAAGCAGAGACAGATTCTACCGCCAGCCAGACACAGGAAGACTCTTCCCAGGAAAGCACTTCTTCCGCTCTTTTGACTGAAGTCCAGTCCGGCAATTATTCCAAATCCGATGTGGATTGGCCGGAGTTGGAAGCCAGGGATACCGGTGCAGATTCCCCCTATGGATACTACAGTATTGTGAATATCCTTACCATTTACAACACCGACAGCAGCGACGGGGATCAGGACACCCTTACTGATGTGGGACTGGATCTGGTTATCAGCGAGGACAACACTGTCACGATTTACGAGTTGGATTCCGATACCGGAGAGATTATGATCAACACCATGTCCTGCACCATCGCATCTGAGCTCAATGAGGACGGTTTGCTGGAAATCTCCTTTACCTATGAAGATGAAGATATTAACACGCAGCACACCCTCTTCTATAGTCCGGATCTGCAAACCGCCACCGAATACACCACCGATTTGGTGTATGTTTTTCAAAAGAATCTGCCGGACAGCGACGAGTAAAAAGACAACAAAAAACACCCTGAAGGAGCATCACGCCTTTCAGGGTGTTTTTCTGTTGCTGGGGTCAGTAGCCTTTTTGCTTGTATTTGCTGGATTCTTTCAATCGAGCCATAGCCCGGCTCAAGCTGGCCTGAGAATGGTGAAATTCCACCATGCTCTGTTTCTGACGAAGCTGTTCCTCGGCCCGCTCTTTGGCGATCCGAGCCCGTATTACGTCGATTTCTTCGGGGCGGATAGCGGAATCCACCAATACCAATGCCCGGTTGTGGATCATCTGGGCAAAGCCGTTGCCTACCAGGGCCGTAGTGATTTCCCCTTTTTCATTGCGGAAGCGAAGCTCCCCCATGTTCAGGGCAATCACCAGGTTTTCGTGGTGGGCCAGCATAGTATATTCTCCGTCCAACGCCGGTACGGTGAGCATTTCACAGCGCCCATCGTAGAACACCCGGTCGGTGGCTACGATCCTCAAACTAAATGTGTTGGGCATAGGGTTCCTCCTTGTACCTTAGGCGTTGCCGGTAAGCTGCTTGGCCTTTTCCTTTACGTCCTCGATGGTGCCCACATTGAAGAAGGCAGCTTCGGGGTAATCGTCCATTTCGCCTCGAACGATTGCGGCGAACCCGGCGATGGTATCCTGAAGCGGCACATATTTGCCGGGGACGCCGGTAAAGGTCTCCGCTACATGGAAGGGCTGGGACAAAAACCGCTGGATCTTACGGGCACGGTAAACGGTGGTCTTGTCCTCGTCGGACAATTCTTCCATACCCAAGATGCCAATGATGTCCTGAAGCTCCCGGTACTTCTGCAGGATCTCCTGCACCTGACGGGCTACCTGGTAGTGTTCCTCGCCCACAACATCTGGCTCCAGAATCCGAGAAGTGGATTCCAGGGGGTCCACGGCAGGGTAGATGCCCTGTTCCACGATTTTACGGGACAATACGGTGGTGGCGTCCAGATGGGCAAAGGTGGTGGCGGGGGCAGGGTCGGTCAAGTCGTCGGCCGGCACATACACTGCCTGCACAGAGGTAACGGAACCGTTTTTGGTAGAAGCGATCCGTTCCTGGAGCTCGCCCATTTCGGTGGCCAGAGTGGGTTGATACCCCACGGCGGAGGGCATTCGGCCCAGCAATGCAGACACTTCCGAACCAGCCTGCACAAAACGGAAGATGTTGTCGATGAACAACAGCACGTTTTGATGCTCCCGATCCCGGAAATATTCCGCCATGGTCAAGCCGGTCTCCGCTACCCGCATACGGGCTCCGGGAGGCTCGTTCATCTGGCCGAAGACCAAAGCGGTTTTTTCCAATACGCCGGATTCCTTCATTTCACTCCACAGGTCATTGCCTTCACGGGAACGTTCGCCTACGCCGGTGAAAATGGAGTAGCCGCCGTGTTCGGTAGCGATGTTGCGGATCAATTCCTGAATCAGCACGGTTTTGCCCACGCCGGCGCCGCCGAACAGGCCGATCTTACCGCCTTTGGCGTAGGGGGCCAGCAGGTCGATGACCTTGATGCCGGTTTCCAAAATTTCCACAACCGGGCTCTGATCCTCAAAGGAGGGAGGGTCCCGGTGAATGACCCAGTGTTCTTCGCTGTCCAGGGAGGGGCCGCCGTCCATGGTATCGCCCAGGACGTTGAACAACCGGCCGAGAGTTTTTTCACCTACCGGCACGGAGATGCCTGCTCCGGTGGCGGTGACCTCCATATCCCGGTACAGCCCTTCGCTGGAAGCCAGCATAATGCAGCGCACCACATGGTTGCCGATGTGCTGGGCGACTTCCATCACCAGGCGTTTGCCGTCCAGTTCTACGGTTAGAGCGTCCTTGATTTTGGGGAGCTTGTCGTCCTCAAAGCGTACGTCCACTACAGGACCCATGACCTGGACAATTTTACCTTTTAATTCCATATCCGATTCTCACAGATTGTGAGGAAACCTCCTCTCACTTTTTATTCTTCTGCGCCCTGGCCCCGCTGATCACTTCGGTGATTTCCTGAGTGATGCTGGCCTGGCGCACCCGGTTGAGCACAATGGAAAGATCTTTGAGCATATCCTTGGCGCTGTCAGTGGCGGACTGCATAGCCAGCATACGGGCGTTCTGCTCGCTGGCATAGCTTTCCACCAAGGCGCTGTAGATAAAGCCGGCCACTGTGTTTTTCACAATATGGTCCAACAGCTCTTCCGGGGAGGGAAGCATATCAATCAATTCGCCGGGCGTGCCTGAGATGTCCGTGATTTTGGGCAGATAGTCTGCTTTTCGCAAAGGCAGGAGTCGGATCACTTCCGGCTGGGAAGACATGCTGTTGATCATTTTGGTGTAGATAATGTACACCTGATCCAGTTTTCCTTGGGTGTAGTATTCCATCACCCGTTCCGCAATGGTGCGGGTGCGGCCCAAGGTGGGATTCTGAACCGTGTAGTGGAACTGTTCCTCAATGGGGATTCCGGCATGGTTGAAATATTGCCGTCCCAGTTCCCCAACAATGAAGAAGGTTTTTTCTCCCGGACGTTGCAGCCGCTGCTCCACCAGCTTGATCACATTGTGGTTGTAACTGCCTGCCAAACCTTTGTCGGCGGTAACTACAATGTATCCAACCCGTTCCTTTTCCGGCGGAATGGCCCGATGGTCGTCGATAAAGTAAGGGCTCTGCACATCAGGAATGTGCCGCATAATCCGGGCAATGGCCCACTGAAGATTGTAGAAATAAGGCTCGGTGTGGGCCAAGTTATCCTTAGCCTTTTTGAGCTTGGAGGACGAGATCATATACATGGCGTTGGTGATCTTCATGGTGTCCTGAATGCTCTTCATCCGGCTTTTGATTTCTCTGGTGTTGGCCATATTACCACCTGTCCTTAAATTCTTTGGAATAATCCAAGATGGACTGGGTCAGCTCAGGGGTCAGCACCTTGGTTTCTTCCAGCTCTTTGATGATCTCAGGATGCTGGGATTCAAAGAACCGAAGCAGGTTTTCCTGGAAAGCTTTGATGCGATCCACCGGAATGTCCAGCATCACCTTGTTGCAGGCAGCGCACAGGGTAATGACCTGCTGTGCCATGCTCAGAGGATGGGCCAAGGGCTGCTTTAACAGCTCCATCAGCCCCTGGCCATATTTCAGCTGTTCCTTGGTGGTGGCGTCCAGGTCAGAAGAAAACTGGGTAAAGGATTCCATTTCCCGGTACTGGGCCAGGTCGATACGAATGCTGCCGGAAGCCTTTTTCATGGCTTTGCTCTGGGCGGCGCCGCCCACACGGGACACCGACAAGCCGACGTTCACCGCAGGCCGCATACCGGAGAAGAACAGGTCGCTTTCCAAAAAGATCTGACCGTCGGTGATGGAAATCACGTTGGTGGGGATATAAGCGGATACGTCGCCGGCCTGGGTCTCAATGATGGGCAGAGCGGTAATGGAGCCGCCTCCCAGCTTGTCGCTCAAGCGGCTGGACCGTTCCAGCAAACGAGAATGAAGATAGAACACGTCACCGGGATAGGCTTCCCGTCCGGGGCTTCGTTCCAGCAGCAGGCTCAATGCACGATAGGCCACGGCGTGCTTGGAAAGGTCGTCATAGACAACCAGCACGTCCTTGCCCTGGTACATAAAGTATTCTGCCAGAGCGGTGCCGGAATAGGGCGCTATATACTGTACCGGAGCAGGCTCCGAAGCGGTGGCTGCCAGCACAATGCTGTAATCCATAGCGCCGTTTTGGGTCAGGGTGTTGACGATCTGAGCAACGGTGCTGGCCTTTTGGCCGATGGCAACGTAAATGCAGATCATATTTTTGCCCTTTTGGTTCAAAATAGCGTCCACCGCAATGGAAGTTTTACCGGTTTGCCGGTCGCCGATGATCAGTTCCCGCTGGCCGCGGCCAATGGGGAACATGGAGTCGATGGCCAGAATGCCGGTTTCCATCGGGGTGTCCACCGATTGACGGTCCATAATCCGGGGCGCATCGTTTTCAATGGGACGGTAATCCACAGAAGCGATGTCCCCTTTGCCGTCGATGGGAGCGCCCAGGGCGTTGACCACCCGGCCTAAAAAGCCTTCCCCCACCGGGATACCGGCCCGGCGCTTGGTCCGGGAAACCGTGGTCCCTTCCTTAATATCGGTATCTTTGCCAAACAAAATGCAGCTGATTTCGTTTTGGCGAATGGTCTGCACCATTCCTTTGGTGCCGTCTTCAAAAACTACGATTTCGCCGTATTCCGCATGGTCCATGCCGTAGATGGCAGCCACACCGTCTCCCACGGAGATGACGGTACCGGTTTCCTGTTCGCCGGTGAGCAAATCGTAATTTTGGATCTCTTCTTTTAAGATCGAGATGATCTGATCTGAACTGATGGTACTCAAAAAATTCACCTCCGGGTCAATGTCTGCTTCATTCTCTGAATCCGGCCGGACAAGCTCCAGTCATAGACGGAACCGCCGCAGGAGAGAACAAAGCCCCCCACCAGCGAGGAGTCCAGGACAATGTCCAACTCCACCTCGTTGGCGTGATGTTTTTTACGGATAAAGTCCTTTAACCGTGTCTGCGTGGCGGCGTCCGGCGGGGTGATACAGGTCAGAGTGGCCCGCAGCACCTTGTTTTTCTGACGGATTAAATCTTCATACGCCTGCCGCACCTGGGGCAGCAAACTGCTGCAACCGTGCAGGCACAGCACCCGAAGCAGATTGACGCTCTCCTTTGGAAAAATCCGGGAAATCAAGGCGTCCTTTTCCCTTTGAGGCACCACAGGGTTTTCCAGGGCCTTTTGCAGCGTGGCATTGCCGCTGAAAATCTCCTCCGCCTTTTGCACGGCAGAAAGCGGAAGATTCAGTTCATATAAGGCTTCTGCATAATTAACTGCGGTTGGAGTCACTTTCGTCAAAGGTATCACCTGCCTGGGCTAAGAACTGGTTGTACAGCTCCTGGTTGTGTTTTTCGTTGGCCGTTTGCCCCATCATTTTGGCGGCGGCATCTACAGCCAAAGCGGCGATCTGACCTTCCGCCTGCCGGAGGGATTTTTCCCGCTCCAGGTCAATGCTCTTTTTGGCGTCGTCCAGCATACGGGAAGCTTTTTCATCGGCTTCCTGGAGGATGCGGTCGTATTCCGCCTTGGCGTCTGCTTTGGCCTGCTCCATCATCTGCTGGGAAGTTTCTTTGGCTCCGGAGAGCTGTTCTTCGTACTGGGCTTTCAGCGCATTGGCCTTCTCCTGGGTTTCGCTGGCGTTTTGCAGCTGGCCGTCAATGAGATCCTGCCGGCGCTTCCAGATGTTGTGGATGGGTTTAAGCAGAAAGAACTTCACCACTAAACACAAAACCAGAATGTTGACGATGGTTGCCAGAATACTCCATAGATCAATGCTCAGCATCTGCTCCACCTGTCCTTTCTGTGAAAGTTAAGCATATCCTTGTTATACCACGAACAGGATGATCAGGGCGACTACCAAACCGTAAATAGCGGTGGATTCTGCCAAAGCGGCGCCCAAAAGCAGGGTCTTGGTGATTTTGCTTTCCGCTTCGGGCTGACGGGCCACCGAGTCACAAGCGTGACCGGTAGCAATACCAATACCAATACCGCCGCCTAAACCGGCCAGAGCAGCAATGCCTGCGCCAATTGCAATAATTCCTTCCATGATTGAGAACTCCTTTCGTTTCTTTTTGTCTTTTTGCTCATTAATTTGTCGTTAAGCTGTTTTTACGGATTGCGCTTTTTTTGCTTTCCGCCTGCGCTTAGGCGGCTCGTCTTCGCCGATCTGTTCACCGGTGAACAGTGCAGTCAGCATACAGAAAATGTAGGCTTGAATCAGACCGTCAAAGATGTCAAAGAACATGCTGAAGGGAACCGGAAGCACATATTGGCAGATTCCTTCAATCAACTCCATGACTACAAAACCGCCGGCTATGTTTCCGAACAACCGCATACAGAGAGACAGCGGGCGAATGGCCACTTCCATAATGTTGATGGGCATAATGAAAGGCACAGGTTTTGCAAAGCTCTTCAGCCAGCCGCCAACATGGTTCGCTCGGATTCCGGCATATTCGATGAGGATAATACTCATAATAGCCAGAGCTGCTGTTACATTGAGATCCTTTGTGGGCGGCTTGAAGCCCAGTAATGGTGACAGATTACAAAAACCAATGTAAATGATCACTGTCATGAGATAGGGTGTGTACTGACACCCCCGCTTCCCCAAAATTCCATTAAAGAAGTTCTCCAGCCAGGAAATCAAGGATTCCAATAACAGCTGTCGCTTTCCCGGTTTATCCACCGATAAGCGGCGGGTCAACAAGAAGGAAAGCAGCGCAACCACCACAATGATGCCCCAAGAAACCACCACGGATTCTTTGAACGTGATCGTAACGCTGCCAACGGGAAATTCCAATACCGTGGCACAGTTGATCTGATCCAGCAGTTCTTCCACAAAGCTGTCCACAGTCTCACCTCCTTTGTTGCCAGGAAAAGCATTTGACCCCCTTCATCGGCCAGCCGCTTTATTGGCTATGATGTCCTTGTCCGTAAACCGTTTGCACGGATTCGTGTTATCGGACAGTTAAGATTATAAAATCTTTTCTCGTAGAAATCAACCCTTCTCCTGCAATTTTAATCAGAAGAAGACATCGAAAGAAATAAACTTTCGATTTTTAAGAATAAAGACATAATTTTTGAAAGTTGCCTTGGGTTTTCCTTGAGAAACCTTCGAGAAGAAACTTTATTTATCACTAAAATATCAAAATATCGCAAGGTTATTTTGTGCAAAATACTGATAGAAAACAGGAAGGAAATTCAAAATATTTTTTGGAAACACCTCAATTTGTATAATGGTTTTGCAAGACGAATCAAGAATTCCTGCATTTTCACAAAAAAATTGCAGTGATTAAAGAAGTCATATCAACGGATTGGTTGACAATTTTGTAGAAAAATAGTACCATAAAAAGCGGCCGTCTGAGCCAATTTTGGAAGCGAGTGTGACAGAATTATGCAGGAAATGTTGGAAACTTTTTTAGATTATCGGTTTTTGTTTGACATTGCAGTGATTCTGCTAAGTACAAAACTGTGCGGAATGCTGACCCGGCGGTTTTACATGCCTCAGGTAGTGGGGGCGCTGCTGGCAGGGCTTTTGCTTGGCCCGGCCCTTTTACAGCCCCTGTTTGGATTTTCGGTGCTGGAGGAAACAGATTTTATCGACAGTATTTCGGAAATCGGCGTCATTGTATTGATGTTTACCGCAGGCTTGGATACCAATATTAAAGATTTGAAGAAGGTGGGAGGTTCTTCCGCCATTGTGGCCACTGTCGGTGTGGTGGTCCCCCTGGTGATGGGCTGGGGAATTGCCGCTGTCTTTGGGGCAGGGGAAAATATCCTTCAGTATGTGTTTATCGGTGTCATACTGACTGCAACCAGCGTCAGCATTACCGTGGAAACCCTAAAGGAAATGGGTAAACTAAACACCAAAACAGCCAACACCATTTTAGGCGCTGCGGTGATCGACGATATTTTGGGCATCATTGTGTTGACCGTTATCTCATCTATGGCGGACAGCAGCGTCAGCATCGGGGTCACACTGCTGAAGATTCTGCTGTTCTTTGTGTTCGTTGGGGTCTGTGCCTTTTTGGGACACTATCTGTTTACCTGGTGGTTTTCTCGCAGCAACAAGGATCTGCGGCGGCATGTCATTGTTTCCTTTGTGTTCTGTCTGCTGATGAGTTTGGCGTCGGAAGTGTTCTTTGGCGTGGCGGACATCACCGGAGCTTTCTTTGCAGGACTGATCCTCTCCAGCACCACTGCCCAGCCCTACCTCAACGCCCGGTTTGGAACCCTGTCCTATATGTTCCTTTCCCCGGTGTTCTTTGCCAGTATCGGCTTAAAGGTCAGCGTAGAGGGAATGGGCGCTGCCGTGTGGGTCTTTGCCGGGGCTTTGGTCGTGGTGGCCATTCTCAGCAAAATCATCGGCTGCTACATCGGCGCACGGTGCTGTAAGTTCAACCATCAGGAAGGAATGCAGATCGGCACCGGCATGGTGAGCCGAGGCGAAGTGGCCCTGATAGTGGCCAACAAAGGGTATGCTTTGGGGCTGATGAGCGACATCTACTTTGCGCCGGTGATCTTGGTGGTCATCGTCACCACCATTGTGTCCCCCGTTCTGTTGAAGATTGCATATCGGGAGAAGAAACCTAAGAAAGAACAGTCTCAGCTTCAGTCATAATTGCATTGGAGAAGAGAAGGATATACAAAGAGAGCTTCCCTTGATTAACTGGGAAGCTCTCTTTTGCACCATTACTTGGTGAAATACTCCACGCCGGACTGGAAGATTTTCTGATCCTTTTCACCAGGAACGTTCTTGCAGATGTTCCGGCCGATCCGTTCGCTGTGGCCCATCTTGCCCAGCACCCGTCCGTCGGGGGAGGTGATGCCTTCGATGGCCATAATGGAGGTATTGGGATTGAACTGCACCTGATAGGTGGGCTCATCGTCCAAATCAATATATTGGGTGGCAATCTGTCCGTTGAATGCCAGCTTTTGCAACAGATTTTGGCTGCACACAAACTTGCCTTCGCCGTGAGAGATGGGCACCGTGTGGATATCGCCCACATTCACCCCGGCCAGCCAGGGCGACTTGTTGGAAGCGATCCGGGTGCGCACCATCTTGGATTGGTGGCGGCCGATGTTGTTGAAGGTCAAGGTGGGGTTGTCCGCCTTGTTTTCGGTGATGTGGCCGAAGGGAACCAGACCCAGCTTTACCAAAGCCTGGAAACCGTTGCAGATGCCCAGCATCAAGCCGTCCCGCTGGTCCAGCAGGCTTTCCACCTCTTGGGTGATGAGGGGGTTGCGGAAGAAGCTGGTGATGAATTTGCCGCTGCCGTCGGGCTCGTCGCCGCCGGAGAAGCCGCCGGGGATCATAATAATCTGGCTCTGACGGACGGCTTGGGCAAAGGCCTGAATGGATTCCTCGATCTGACCGGCATTGCGGTTGCGCACAACAAACACCTGGGGCAAAGCGCCGGCCCGTTCAAAAGCTCGGGCGGTGTCGTACTCGCAGTTGGTGCCGGGGAAGACCGGAATCAGCACCCTGGGCTTAGCTGCCTTAATGGCAGGAGAAGGACGATTGGCAGGATCAAATTTATAGCTGATGGTGTTGATCCGGCGAGTAGGCGCCTTGATCTGCACCGGGTATACCGGCTCCAGCTTCTGCTCGTAGGCTTTTTCCACGCTGTTGAGGTGAAGCATCAGCAGCTTAAATTCCGGCGCAATGATGGTGTATTTGCTGATGACGGTGCCGATGACTTCTGCACCGGGCAGCTCGGTGAGATGGGGCGCCAGCTCCAATACAAAGCCGCCGTACACCGGGTTGAACAACAGGCCGGGGTCCAAACTCTTGTTAAGTTTGACACCCATGGCGTTGCCGGTGCACATCTTAAACAGCGCTTCAGACACACCGCCGGAGGTCAAGGCGAAGGCAGTTCGGACGCTGCCCTGTTTGATCCATTCCTCCACCTGATCCAGCACTCGCAGCACGTCTTCAAAGTCGGGCTCACCGTTTTCTTGGTATTTGGGAAGAATCAAAGCCACCTGATCGCCGATCTGCTTCATTTCCTGACCGATGACCTGGTTGGCGTCCGCCATGCTCACCGCAAAGGACACTAAGGTGGGAGGCACGCTGATGTCTTCAAAGGTGCCGCTCATGGAATCTTTGCCGCCGATGGAGGCAATGCCCAATTTGATCTGGGCTTTGTATGCGCCCAGCAGCGCCGCCATGGGCTGTCCCCAGCGGGTGGGGTCGTTCTGGGTGCGTTCAAAATATTCCTGGAAGGTGAGCCAGCATTGCTTGCGGCTGCCGCCGACGCTGACTACCTTGGCCACCGATTCCACCACGGCGTACATAGCCCCTAAAAAGGGACTCTGTTCGCTGAGGTAGGGGTTGTAACCCCAGCCCATCACCGAGCAGGTGTCGGTTTCGCCGTGAAGTACCGGGATCTTGGCTGCCATCGCTTGGGTGGGGGTAGTTTGCCGGTCGCCGCCGTAAGGCATCAGCACCGTGCCGGCGCCGATGGTGGAGTCGAACCGTTCGACCAGGCCTCGCTGGGAGCAGAGATTCAAATCGCTGAGGTGTTTCTGCCAGTTGGCTCCGGTGCTGGCGTAGTTGTACACCGGCTTTACCGACTGGGCGGGAATGTGGATATCGGTGTGCTTTTCTGCACCGTTGCTGTTTAAGAAGCTCCGAGCCAGATCCACAATGCAGTGGCCTTGCCAGTTCATCTTTAACCGAGGCTCCGCAGTCACGGTGGCCACCACAGTCGCTTCCAGGTTTTCTTTATCTGCTTCGGCAACAAACAGGTCGGCATCTTTGGCCCGCACCACACAGGCCATTCGTTCCTGGCTTTCGGAGATGGCCAGTTCGGTGCCGTCCAGGCCCTCATACTTTTTGGGGACGGCGTCCAGGTTGATCACCAGACCATCTGCCAGTTCGCCGATCGCCACCGAAACACCGCCGGCGCCGAAGTCGTTGCAGCGGCGGATCAGGTGAGTGACTTCCGGCTTGCGGAACAGACGCTGCAGCTTCCGTTCTTCCGGGGCGTTGCCCTTCTGCACTTCGCTGCCGCAGGTCTCAATGGATTGAACCGTGTGGCTCTTGGAGGAGCCGGTAGCGCCGCCGCAGCCGTCCCGTCCGGTACGTCCGCCCAGCAGAATGATTACATCTCCGGGCTCCGGCACTTCTCGAATCACATTTTCTGCCGGGGCAGCGCCCACCACGGCGCCGATTTCCATCCGTTTGGCTACATAGCCGGGGTGGTAGATCTCACAGACCTGTCCGGTAGCCAAACCGATCTGGTTGCCGTAGGAGGAATAGCCGTTGGCAGCGCCGTTGACCAGTTTTTTCTGGGGCAGCTTGCCTTCCATGGTTTCACCTACCGGGGTCAAGGGGTCCCCGGCGCCGGTGACCCGCATGGCCTGGTAGACATAGCTCCGACCGGACAAAGGATCTCGGATGGCGCCGCCCAGGCAGGTGGCTGCGCCGCCGAAGGGCTCGATTTCGGTGGGGTGGTTGTGGGTTTCGTTTTTGAACATCAGCAGCCAGTCTTCCTTGCTGCCATCGTCCATTGCAACTTTAATTTTCACCGAGCAGGCGTTGATTTCTTCGCTTTCGTCCAGATCGGTGAGCTTGCCTTCCGCTTTGAGCTGTCTGGCGCCAATGGTGGCCAAGTCCATCAAGGTCATGGGCTTGCTTTCCCGGCCCAGTTCCTTGCGGGCGTTGAGGTAATCCTCATAGGCTGCCTGAATGGCAGGCTCTTCAATCTCCACATGGTCGATGTGGGTGGAAAAGGTGGTGTGGCGGCAGTGGTCGGACCAATAAGTGTCAATCATCCGGATTTCGGTGATGGTGGGGTCCCGCTGTTCTTCCTGGGAAAAATACTCCTGGCAGAACAGGATATCATCTAAATCCATAGCCAAGCCGTATTTGGTGATAAACTCTGCCAATTCCTCCCGGCTTAAAGCGGTGAAGCCGTTCAACGTCTCTACCTGGTTGGGGACGGTGTAGTTCATTTCCAGAGTATCCACCGGTTCCAGGCTGGCTTCCCGGGCTTCCACCGGGTTGATGAGGTAGTGCTTGACTTTATCAAATTCCTCGTCGGTGAGCTTGCCTTCCAGCAAGTAGACCCTAGCATTGCGCACCAGAGGCCGGGGCTGCTGGGTCAGCAGGCTGATACATTGGGCGGCAGAATCAGCCCGCTGGTCAAACTGGCCGGGCAGGTATTCCACGGCGAAGGTGCGGACGCCTGCCTTTTGAGGAAGTTCGGTGTGGGTGATGTCCACCGGAGGCTCGCTGAGGATATTGTCCACCGCTTGGGTAAACTGTTCCTGGCTGAGGCCCTCCACGTCGTACCGATTGAGCAGCCGCAGCTTCCTCAAGCCGGTGAGATTCAACCCGGTTTGCAGATCCGCCAAAAGGTGGGCGGCTTCCACGGCATAGTCCTCTTTCTTTTCTACATAAACACGATATACTGCCATGTTTCACACTCCTACCGTATTTCTCAGCACAGCTTCTGTTTCAGGGTTGGGCAGCTGCACCGAGATTCACCCAATCATAACATTACCATTATACAACATTTTTTTCGTGCCGTCTATCTTTTGACCGAGAAGTTTTGATTTCTGTTTAACTGTACTAAAATCTTTTGCAATCAGCTTTGTTTCTCCAACACTATACCAAAACAAGACTCTTTTCCGATTCCCTGAATCTGTACAGAAACTAAGTTTCCTCGATCCGGGCAGGGGAGAGCCACTGCCACCGGACGGTAATCCGCAGTATGGCCCAGCCGCCCTTGAGGCGTCAGGGTGGACTCCAGCAGCACCTGCTGTCTCTGGCCCACCCCGGCTTCCAAAAAGCGTCTCCAGGCTGTTTGGGCAATCTGTTCCATTTTCGCCATTCGCTTGCTTTTGACAGAATCCGGCACCTGGGGCAGTTTGGCTGCCGGGGTGCCTGGACGAATGGAATAGGGGAACAGGTGGATTTGGGCAAAGCCGCACTGCTCCACGAAGGCTTTGGATTGGGCAAATTCCTCTTCGGTTTCTCCTGCAAAGCCTACCATCACATCAGTGGTGAAGGAACAACCGGGGAAAGCCGTCCGCAGCCGCCGGAGAAGATCGGCGTAAAAGGCGGAGTCGTACCGCCGGCCCATTCTCTTTAGGGTGGCATCGCACCCGCTTTGCAGGGATAGATGGAACTGAGGGCAGAGCTTGGAACATTGGGCCAGGGCGGAGATTTCCCGATCGGTGATTTCATCTGGTTCCAAAGACCCCAGCCGCACCCGGCAAATCCCTTCCGGCTGGGCGGCCGCAGTTACTGCGTCCGAAAGATGCAGGCCCAGTTCCTTGCCGTAAGAGGAGAGATCAATGCCGGTGAGGACAATTTCCCGGTAACCCTGCCGGGCCAGCAGGGCGGCTTCTTTTGCCAAATCGGAAAGCGGTTTGGAGCGGCTGCGCCCACGGGCAGTGGGAATGATGCAGTAGGTGCAGTGCCGTTCGCAGCCATCTTGGATCTTCAAAAACGCCCTGGTGTGGCGGGCCAGGCCGTGGACCTCCATTGGCTCAAAAAGTTCGCCCTCGGAATGGGGAAGCTGCCGGATTACCTTTTCTTTTCGGGCCTGTTCCACCAGGGCGGGGAGTTGGGCCCGGTTGGTGTTGCCGGTGACCACGTCGGCCTCCAAAGCGGCGGCCTGCTGGGGAAAGGCCTGGGGGAAGCAGCCGCAGAGCACCAGGATGCTGTCCGGATTCTTTCGCCGCAGCCGGTGGAGGAGCTGCCGGGCTTTTTTGTCGGACATTCCGGTTACGGTGCAGGAATTGATCACCAGCACCTGGGCGGTTTCTCCTTCTACAATTTGATAGCCTGCTTTGGAAAAGCACTGGGCCAGATACTGGGTTTCGTATTGGTTGACTTTGCAGCCTAAGGTGAAAAATGAAACGGTCACAAAACGCTCCTTTCCTTCCAAAAAGGGAAGAGATACCGGAAAAAGAAGATGAAACATGGAAAACCGGCAAAAAGGAGCCGGATCTTGCCCCGCAGTTTGAAAAATTGAACAAATTTCAGGGTCACTCTTTAGTATTATAATAGAAAAAAACTCTTTTTTCAAGAATTGGTTGACTTCCAATTTTCAGCGTGATATAGTAAGTTACAGAGCAGGAAATTGTGGAAACTGGCTGCTCCTGCCTGCCGTAATAGGGAGGGCCGAATTTAGAAAGGAGGCTGTTTCTTATGAAAACAGTGCAAATTCTTTTGAATACCATCAATGACGTAAAGTATTTTGTCAATGCGGTTTCCAAGTATGATTATGATGTAGATCTGATCTCCGGTCGTTATGCCATCGACGCCAAGTCCATTATGGGTATCTTCAGCCTGGATTTGTCCAAACCCATCACCGTGCAGGCTCACACCGATGATCCTTCTGCCTTTTTGGAAGAAATCAAGCAGTTTATCGTGGAGTAAATCCGTTTTTACAAAATGAATGAGTCAAAAAGTGCAGCTCAGGAATGGGCTGCACTTTTTGTTGCGCCCATTGAGCCTGCTGTGCTACAATAGGACAAACACCGAAGGAGGGCAGGAATGAAAGACTGGAAGATACAGCCCCTGGGGGAAACCCTCTGCATCATCACTTCTCCCCGGCATAGCTTCGGCACCGACGCCTGTTTGCTGGCCCATTTTACCGCCCCCAAACACAAAGACCGGGTCTGTGATCTTTGCAGCGGCTGTGGGGTGATCCCTCTGCTGATGGAGCGGTATTATGCGCCGGCGCAGACGGTGGGGGTGGAGATTTCCCCGGAGGGGGCCCGGCAGTACCAGGCTGCCATTCGGCGGTGTGGGCTGGAAGAACGCCATCAACCCTATCTGGGCGACCTGCGCAGTCTGCCCAAATCTATGTGGGAGCAGTTTGATGTAGTGAGCTGCAACCCGCCCTATTTTTCTGCCGGGACAGGAGCAGCCAGCCAAATTCCAGAACACCGTTTGGCCCGCCACGAAGAAGGCTGTACCTTAGAAGAAGTATGCCGGGCGGCAGGCCGGCTGCTGCGGTACGGGGGACGGTTCTGCCTCTGCCAGCGTCCCCAGCGGTTGGCGGAGGTGTTTGCCGCCATGAGCCAGGCGGGCTTGGAGCCAAAACGGCTGCGGCTGGTGAGCAAGCGGTGGGACACCTCTCCCTGGCTGGCCTTGGTGGAAGGAAAAAAAGGGGCGGCGCCGGGGCTTACGGTGCTTCCCTTGCTGGCGTTATACGATGAAAACGGGCTGCGGCCAGATGCGGCTGCCTGGGTCCGATGTGAATGAAGGGATCAATAAATGTTATATGTAGTAGGCACGCCCATTGGAAATTTAGGGGACTTTTCCCCCAGGGCGGTGGAAATCTTAAAACAGGTGGATTTTATTGCCGCCGAGGACACCCGGGTCACCTTAAAGCTGCTGAACCATTTCGGTATACAAAAGCCGTTGGTCAGCTATTACGAGCACAATCTCCGCCAGCGGGGGCAGGAGATTCTCCGCCGTTTGGAAGCAGGGGAGACGGCCGCTGTGGTCAGCGATGCGGGAATGCCCTGCATCTCCGATCCGGGGGAAGATTTGGTGCGGCTCTGCGCTCAGGCAGGGGT
>CAZWNI010000007.1:0-21345 GCA_964635385.1 uncultured Oscillospiraceae bacterium | reverse complement strand
AAATATGATCCGCCATAGCACTATCCGTCATAATCGTAGCCGGGTTGGAATTGACCAGAACAATTTCAATTCCGTCCTCCTTCAAAGCACGGCAGGCCTGGGTACCGGCGTAGTCAAACTCCGCCGCCTGGCCGATGACGATGGGGCCGGAACCAATCACCATCACCTTTTTCAAGTCTTTTCTCAACGGCATGGTTCAGCCCTCCTTCTTGTCCATCAGTGCAATAAATTCATCGAATAAATAAGCGGTATCCTGAGGCCCGCCGCAGGCTTCCGGGTGAAACTGCACCGTAAAGGCGGGAATATGGGTGTACCGCACCCCTTCGCAACTGGAATCGTTGGCGTTTTTATGGCTCACATAGCCCGTTTCTTTGGGCAGGGAATCGCTGATTACCGCATAGCCGTGGTTCTGGCTGGTGACGAAGGTGCGGTCCAGATCCAGGTCGATTACCGGCTGGTTTGCGCCCCGGTGGCCGTACTTCAATTTTTCCGTCTTCGCTCCATTGGCCAGGGCCATGAGCTGGTGACCCAGGCAGATGCCGAAGATGGGGATATTCAGCTTCATAATCTCTTTGAGATTTTTTACAATTTCCTGATTTTCACTGGGGTCTCCGGGGCCGTTGGAAAGCATGATCCCGTCGGGATTCATCTCCTTCACCTGCTCCGCCGTGGTGTAGGCCGGCACAACCACAACGTCGCATCCCCGCTTCACCAGTTCCCGGCGGATATTGAATTTATAACCGAAATCAAACAGCACTACCTTCCGGGCATGCTCCAAAGAGGGAAACTCTTCCGGCTGGGAGCAGGTAACGCTCTTCACCGCATCTTTCACCGAGAAGGCGTGAATCTGCTCCAAAAGAGCTTCCTTCACATAATTTTCGTCGGTGGTGATGGCCCCGTTCATCACGCCGGTTTCCCGGATAATTTTGGTCAGATGCCGGGTATCCACATCGTACAGGCCGATGACCTGCTGCTGTTTTAAGAACGCATCCAGAGTTTCTTCACAGCGGAAGTTGGAGGGGACTTCGCACCACTCCCGGACAATGTAGCCTTTCAGCCAGCACTGCCGGCTTTCCCCGTCCATGGAATTGATGCCGTAATTTCCCACCAGAGGGAAGGTCTGAATCACAATCTGTCCGTAGTAGCTGGGGTCGGTGAGGGTCTCCTGATAGCCGGTCATGCCGGTGGCAAAGACGATTTCCCCTACAACCGTTCCGGTACAGCCCATGCTTTTGCCTTCCAGCACGGCGCCGTTGGCCAATACCAGCCACGCTTTTTTCTGGTTCTGCAACATTACGTTCCTCCTTGCCTTACTCTGCTTCTGCCGGTGCTTTCATAGGCGGGATCACCCGGCAGAGGTCCGCCTTCATTCGCAGCGCCTCCTGCCGGGCCGCCTGGGCGTAATCTTCCGGCGCTGCGCCGGTCTTCTGCCAGGCGCAGAGGATACCCCGGGAAGAATTGACAATAGCGCCCAGGCCGTTTTCGTCAAAGGCTCCGGCAACCCCTTCTGCGCCGCCGCCCTGAGCGCCGTATCCCGGCACCAGGAAGAAGGTATGGGGCAGGGCTTTGCGCAGTTCGGCGAGCTGGTCCGGGTAGGTGGCCCCTACCACAGCGCCCACGCCGGAATACCCGTATTTTCCGGGAAGTTCTTCTCCCCATTGTTCGCAGAATTCACCCATCACCCGGTACACCGGTTTGCCGTCGATACACTGGTCCTGAAGTTCCCCGGAGGAAGGGTTGCTGGTCTTTACCAGCACAAAAATGCCCTTGTTCTGCTCCCGGCAGACTTTGAGCAGAGGCTTGATGCCGTCGCTGCCCAGATAACCGTTGACGGTAAGCAGATCCCCTCCAAAAGCGGGAAGGGAAACGTCCTCCACCTGGGTCACCCCCAGATGGCCGGCAGCATAGGCTTCCATGGTGGTGCCGATGTCGTTGCGCTTGCCGTCAATGATCACCGCCATACCCTTCTGCTGGGCGTAGTAGATGGTGTCGCTGAGGGCCTTCACGCCCTGCCAGCCCAGCATTTCATAGTATGCGCACTGGGGCTTCACTGCCGGGACGATGTCGCAGAGGGCGTCGATGATGCCTTTGTTGAACTCCAGCAGCGCAGCCGCCGCCCCTTCCAGGTTTTTGCCGTGCTTGGCAAAGGCTGCTTCCTTGATAAATTCCGGGATATAGCTCAGTTTGGGGTCCAGGCCTGCCACCGAGGGGTTTTGGGTTTCCAGAATGCGGGTGATGAGACGATCCATGGACATTAGATAATCTCCTTCCTGTTTTGTCGATCTATGAATCATGGCTGTTTTTACCATCAATGGATTAACCGGTATACACCAATTTCCCGCCGCAGAAGGTGGCAACCACCTTGCCGGAGAGGGTCACGCCTTTGTAGACGGCGTTGCGGGCTTTGGAGCGGAACGTTTGGGGGTCAACCACCCAGTCCCGGTTCAGATCCACCACCGCAACATCTGCCGGTGCGCCCACCGATAACGTTCCAGCCGGGATCTTCAGCCGCCGGGCGGGGTTGACGCTCATCTTTTCCACCAGTTGGGTCAAACTCATTGTTCCGGTTTTCACCAGGTAGGTGTAAGCCGCCGCAAAACTGGTTTCCATTCCGATGACCCCGTTGGGGGCGGTGAAAAAGTCCGCCTTCTCCTGGGGAGTATGGGGGGCATGGTCGGTGACGATGCAGTCGATGGTGCCGTCCAGCAGTCCTTTTAGCACCGCAGCCCGGTCTTCTTCCTCCCGCAGAGGAGGATTCATTCGGTAATCGGCGTCCTTGCTGAGCACCTTTTCTTCGGTCATGGAAAAGTAGTGGGGGCAGGTTTCACAGGTGACGTCCGCCCCTCTGGCCTTGGCTTCCCGAATCAGTTGGACGCTGAGCCGGGTGCTGACATGGGCGATGTGTACCGGGCAGCCGTTGGTTTGGGCCAGGATAATCTCCCTAGCAGTGATGTAATCTTCGCTGGAGCGGTGCATCCCCTTGACGCCCAACGCTTCGGACACTGCACCGTCGTTGACAATCCCGCCGTTGATAATGCTTAAATCTTCGCAGTGGGAGGTGACAATGGCGCCCAGCTCTTTGCTCTGCTTCAGGGCCGCCGTCATCATGGCGGCATTTTCCACCGGCCGGCCATCGTCGCTGAAAGCGATGCACCCCGCTTGACGGAGGGCGGCCAAATCGGTCAGTTCTTTGCCGGAAAGGCCTTTGGTGATGGCCCCGGTGACATAAACGTGGGCTTTGGCGGTTTCCGCCTTCTGCCGGATATATTCCACCGTTTCCACGCTGTCCACCGCAGGTTTGGTATTGGGCATACAGAGCAGGCTGGTCACCCCGCCTGCCGCCGCCGCTTCGCAGCCGGTGAAAATATCTTCTTTGTGAGTAAATCCGGGGTCCCTTAAATGGACGTGCATATCTACCAGTCCGGGCAGCACCGTCAATCCGGCGGCGTCCACCACTTGATCCGCAGTGACGCTGGAGTCCTTCCCCACCCAGGCAATCGTTCCGTCCTGAATGAGCAAATCAAACTGTCCTTCCTTTCCGCCTGCGGGATCACAGAGGAATCCGTTTTGAATCAGTGTGGTCATGGCTGTCCTCCTTATTCTTCCTGAATCAGCACCCGGGAAACGCCGTCGGTCTCCTGAAGCTGCACCACTACCTGCTCCGAAGCGGAGGTGGGAAGGTTTTTTCCCACGAAGTCCGCCCGGATAGGCAGTTCCCGATGTCCCCGGTCCACCAACACCGCAAGCTGGATTCGCTTGGGCCGGCCCCGATGGATCACCGCTTCCATGGCGCTGCGGGCGCTGCGGCCGGTGTAGATCACATCGTCCACCAAAACCACTGTTTTCCCTTCAATCTCACAGGGAAAACAGGAACGGTCGGCGTGGTTTTCCGGAGGGATTTTATCGTCCCGGTAGGCGGTGATGTCCAGCCACCCCACCGGCACCGGACAGCCTTCCACTGCCTGCAATTTTGCGGCAATGCGGTGGGCCAGCTCCACACCCCGGGAGATAACGCCCATGAGCAGCAAATCGGACGCACCTTTGTTCTTTTCCAGAATCTCATAGGAGATTCGGGCAATGGCACGGTTCATGGCGGTTTCGTCCAGAATGAGTTTGGATTCCAAAGGGCAGCCTCCTTTGCGTTTCCACAGGTTTACTTGGATAAAAAAAGGAACAACAAGCCAGCCTTTTCCAAGGCAGATTGTTGCTCCTGAAACCCTCCGGGACCCAATTCGCCCGGAAAGAGGTTCTGTCCATTTCTTCAAGAGACTGCCTTGCCGGCCTCACGGGGCCGAATTAAAGGTGGTCGTATCCAAACCGGATCTCGTCCGTTCTGTGCCATTATATCCTATCCGATGGAATTTGTCCAGAAGCAAAGTGACAAATTCACGGAAAATTCCTGCAATTCCCAAATATTTCCTAAAAATCTTTTTGAATTTCCGCCATCTTCCGGCAAGACGTAAAATCGGTGTAAAATGCAGCCTTTTTTCCCCACAAAAGACTGCTTTGCCATTGACTTTCCATTTTGCTTTGTTTACAATGATTCCGGTTTTATGATCCCGTTTGGAAAAGAGGAAACTGTATGTACGCATTGCTGTTAGCCGTCATCTACGCCGCCTTTATCAGCTTAGGTCTGCCGGACTCCCTGCTGGGGGCCGGCTGGCCGGTAATGCAGCCGGAACTGGGAGTGCCGGTATCCTTTGCCGGAATCCTTACCATGCTCATCGCCATGGGGACGGTGGTCTCCAGCTTGTGTTCCGACGCCTTGACCCGCCGGTTCGGGGCGGGCAGGGTCACTGCCGTCAGCGTGCTGATGACCGCCGCCGCCCTGCTGGGGTTTTCCATTTCTTCGGAATACTGGATGCTGGTGCTCTGGACCGTCCCTTACGGGTTAGGCGCCGGCGCAGTGGACGCCGCCTTAAACAACTATGTGGCTCTTCACTACGCCGCCCGGCACATGAGCTGGCTGCACTGCTTCTGGGGCGTAGGCGCTGCCGTCAGCCCTTACATTATGAGCTTCACCCTATCCGGCGGGTATGGCTGGCATTCCGGTTACCGGATCGTGGGGATTGTCCAGGTTGCGTTGACGGTGCTGTTGTTTGCCGCCCTGCCGTTGTGGAAAAAAGTCCGTCCTCCCAAAGAAAAGGAGGACGTCCAGGCAGCCAGGGACAACCCTCCTGCTCCCGCTCAAAAGCCGGGACTGCTGGTCACTTTGAAAACCGCCGGCGTCATTCCCATGCTCGTTGCTTTCTGCTCCTACAGCGCCGTGGAACAAACCACCGCCCTGTGGGCCAGCAGCTACCTGGTGCAGCAGCGGGGCATGGAAGTAGAAGCGGCCGCCGGATTTGCCTCCCTCTTCTTTTTGGGAATTACCGTGGGGCGGCTGCTCAGCGGGTTTGTTTCGGAACGGCTGGGAGATAAGCGGCTGATCCGGCTTGGGGTCCTGCTGATCTTAATTGGGATTGGCCTGTCCGTCCTTCCCTGGGACATCGGGATTCTGGCAGGGCTGGTGGTCATCGGATTCGGCTGCGCCCCGATCTATCCCTCCATCATTCACGCCACCCCCTTTAACTTCGGCGCAGAAAATTCCCAGGCGGTGATCGGGGTGGAGATGGCAGGCGCCTATATCGGCACTACCTTTCTCCCTCCCCTGTTCGGCTGGTTGGCCTCCCAAATCACCATCGGTCTGCTGCCGGTGTACCTGCTTCTCTTCACCCTCCTGATTTTTGGAATGACCGAAGGAGTCAACCGCATTGCAGCCAAAGGACATCAACCTTCTCGATAAACGCAAAACGCCGGTGCATCTCTCCTGGGTTGGAGGGGCGCACCGGTGTTTTCTTCTTTCATTATTTCAAGGGTGTTTCGTCCTCTTCCAGCAGGCGCAAGATGGTTTTCCCCACGCCGTCCTCGTCGTGACGGGGGATCACCTCTTTTGCTAACGCTTTAATGGCCTCCGCTGCATTTTCCGGGGCGTAGCACCGGGGAAAACAGGTAAACATATTGTAGTCGTTCATGCCGTCCCCAAATACCGCCACTTCCTCCCGGCAGATTCCCATCGCCCCAATGGCCTTTTCCAACCCCCAGCCCTTCTGGGCCCGGACGTTGGTCAGCTCCACATTCATCGGGAAGGAAGACATGCACACCAGCCCGTCCATGGCGTTGAACTGTTTGGTGAGCCGGTCAATCACCTGGGTATCGGGGTGATAGCTGACAATTTTCCGCAGCTCCAGCCCGGTTTGATACAGCCCGTCCAACCCGTCCACAAACCGCAGGGCGGTGTAAAAGGGGTCGGTTTGGGCCAGCTTCAAGCCTTCTTCCAAAGAAATGCCGGGATGAAAACATTGCATTCGCAGCGCGCAGGAACGCAGAGCCGCTTCCGGCGGGTCGATGCAGCAGGTTTCCCCATTGGTCATGAACTCCGGCTCCATGCCGTGAAGGTGGAGCAGCTCCACCACCTGCTCCAGAGGTTCCAAAGGCAGATTGATGGCGCTGATGATCTTTCCCTCTGGGTCCCGGACCTCGCTGCCGTTCATCAGCAGCAGATCGCAGTGCAGATTGTTTTCGCTCAAAAGATCCTGCACCCGGGCATAATTCCGGCCGGTGGCAATGACAAATCGCACTCCCTTTTCCTGGGCTTTTGCAATGGCATAGCGGTTCAACGGCGAAATTTTTTGTTTCTGGTTCAGCAGCGTTCCGTCCAAATCGCTGGCAATGAGCTTTAACATTCCTGTCCCCCCTTTGGACACTATCATATCACACGGAAAAGCCAGGAGCAAGACTTCCCCGGTGAATTGCAGCGGGCAATCTTGACGAAACTCCTTCGGTAGAGTATGATGAATTTATCACAGAAGGGTAAACCCCAGAGAAAGGAAGTTTGATTCCATGCGAGACGAAACCAAATGCCTCCATGCAGGCTATTCCCCCAAAAACACCGAACCCCGCGTCATGCCCATTGTACAGAGCACAACCTACGTTTACGATTCCACCGCCGAGGTAGCCGCCGTTTTTGACGACCCCCGGAAGTCTTTGATTTACTCCCGGTTTGCCAACCCCACCGTAATGGCGGTAGAGGAAAAAATCGCCGCCTTGGAAGGGGGCGCAGGGGCTATGTGCACCTCCTCCGGCCAAGCCGCCAACCTGCTGGCTATTCTGAACATTTGCAGCGCCGGGGACAGCTTTATCAGCACCTCCACCATCTATGGCGGCACTTTGAACCTCTTTGCCGTCACCTTAAAGCGAATGGGGATTGAGTGCATCTTTGCCGACGCCGATGCCCCCAAAGAAGAAATTGAGAAACTGTTCAACCCCAATACCAAAGCGGTGTTCGGAGAAACTCTGGCCAATCCGGCCCTGACGGTGCTGGATCTGGAGAAGTGGGCGGACATTGCCCATTCCCACGGGGTGCCCTTTATTGTGGACAACACCTTTGCTACTCCCATTCTTTGCAAACCCATTGAATTTGGAGCAGACATCGTCATTCACTCCACCAGCAAATATATGGACGGCCATGCAGTGCAGATCGGCGGCGTAATCGTGGATTCCGGCAACTTCGACTGGGCCAACGGCAAGTTTCCGGATTTCACCGAACCGGACGAATCCTACCACGGTTTCTGCTACACCAAGGACGGAGGCAAAGCGGCTTACATTCTGAAAGCCCGGATGCAGCTCATGCGGGACTTCGGCTGCTACCCTGCCGCACACAGCGCCTTTTTGCTGAACATGGGCCTGGAAACCCTGCCGGTGCGTATGGAGCGGTACTGCCAGAACGCTCTGACGGTAGCCAAATTCCTGGAAGGCTGCCCTCAGGTGGAATTGGTCCACTACCCCGGTCTGCCCGGCAACCCCTACTACGAACTGGGCCAAAAGTATCTGCCCAAAGGAACCAGCGGAGTCATCTCCTTTCACATCAAGGGCGGACGGGACACCGCCATGAAATTTATGGACAGCTTGAAGCTGGCTTCCAATGAAGTCCATGTGGCGGATATTCGCACCTGCGTCCTCCATCCCGCCAGCGAAACCCACCGTCAGCTCACCGACGAGCAGTTGGCGGCCGCCGGCATCAACCCCGGCATGATCCGCCTTTCCTGCGGGCTGGAAAACATCGACGATATTTTGGAAGACATTCAGCAAGCCTTTGCTCAACTGTAAAATCCAGTCTCAACAACAAACGCCGCAGCTTCAGAGCCTTCACAGTCTCAAGCAACGGCGTTTTTTCTGTTCCGAAAAAATACACTAATGCGGCAAAGCGGCGCTGCCCTTCAAAGGAACAGCGCCGCTTTTTCTTATTCAAAAAACGCACCCATAAGCGGGTGCGTTTTCCTATAGCTAAACTGTCGTCAGTCAGAATGCGATGCCGCCGTCTTCATCCGCCGGTTTCTCGTGGTGATGGTGGCAGCCGCAATCACAGTCGTCCTCAAACTCAAACTCCAGCGTCTTGCCGCAGGCGGGACAGACATAGCTTCCCTGCGCCACTTCATCCTCGTCCAGGTAGAAGGTTTCGCCGCAGCCGTCGCAGGTGATTTCGTAAACGGCATCGTCGTCTTCATAGTCCTCATCGTCATCAAAATCGCCGTAGCCGTAAACTTCCTCAGCGAGTTCATCTACATCTTCATTGAGGGCGTCCACCAGATCGGTCAGCATTTCCTGGTTGTCCTCCAGATCCGCAACGGCGGCGCTCATTTCGTCCATCAGTTCCACCATGGCGGCAAACAGCTTGCCTTCCTTGGTGGTCTGGTCGATGTCCAGCCCCTGCATCAAGCCCTTCAAATAAGCGGCCTTTTCGGTGAGATTGCTCATGTCGGCTCCTTTCCCCCTAAGCGGGTTTTGCCAGAGTGTGGGACGATTGATCAGGCCCGTTCCATATATTCCCCGGTCCGGGTGTCAATGCGAATGTGATCCCCTTCGTTGATGAACAGGGGCACCCGAATCTCAGCGCCGGTTTCCAGGGTGGCGGGTTTGGTGGCGTTAGTGGCGGTGTCGCCCTTAAAGCCGGGATCGGTCTGGGTCACTTCCAGCTCCACAAAGGTGGGCGGTTCTACCCCGAATACATTGCCCTTGTAAGAGCAAACCTTACAAACCATATTTTCCTTCACAAATTTGAAGTTGTCTCCCAGCTGAGAAGCATTGATGGGAGTCTGGTCATAGGTTTCCTGATCCATGAAGTAGTACAGATCCCCATCGCTATAAAGATATTCCATATCCTTGCGCTCGATGTAGGCATTTTCAAATTTGTCGGTGGGGCTGAAGGTGCGTTCCAGCACTGCGCCGGTAATCACATTTTTCAGCTTGGTTCGAACAAATGCAGCGCCCTTGCCTGGCTTTACATGCAAAAATTCAATCACCTGAAAGACCTGGCCGTTGTCGTCAAAGGTCACGCCGTTTCTGAAATCGCCTGCAGTAATCATAAAAATTTCCTCCGTTAGGTTTGTTCTGGTTCCGTGTTCTTTTAGTGTATCCTATTTTCAAAAATTTTTCAAGTGCTTCGCCGGAAAAATCCCTGAATTTTATAAATTTTCTCTTTTTTTCGGCTATAAGCAGATCAATTCTTTGGAAGTACGGTTCAAATTCCGGCAGCCGTCAGCGGTAATCACAATCAAATCTTCGATTCGGGCGCCGTACTTTCCCTCCAGGTAAATCCCCGGCTCACAGCTTACCACCATGCCCTCTTTCAGCACGCCTTGGCTTTTGGGCGCCAGACAGGGGCTTTCATGGATTTCCACCCCAACGCCGTGGCCCAGGGAATGGCCGAAGCAGCCCCGGTACCCGGCATTGTCAATCAGCCGCCGGGCAATCCGATCTATGCCGGAAAATTCTTTTCCCGGCCCCATGGCCCTGCTTGCTTCCAACTGGGCGGCGAGCACCGTCTGGTACAGGCGGCGCTTTTCCTCCCCCGGCTCGCCCACGGCTACCGTACGGGTCATATCGGCATGGTATCCGTTTAACAAAGCCCCGAAGTCCATGGTAATCAAATCCCCCGGCTGCACAGCGTAGTCGGTGGGATGGGCATGCGGGGAGGCGGAATGGGAACCTGCCGCCACAATGGTTTCAAAGCTCACATCTTCCGCACCCAGCCGGCGCATCCGAAAGTCCAGTTCCAGGGCAATCTGCTTTTCGGTCATACCCGCCTTCAGGACGCCCAACAGGTCGATATAGGCTTCTTCACTGAGGGCCTGGGCGGCGGCGATGGATTCGATCTCCTGGGCGTCCTTAATCAGCCGCAGCCGCTCCAATGCGGCGGACAGCTTACCGTCCCGCACCAGGGTTAAGCCGGTTAAGGATTTGGCAAAGCGGTCAAATTCCCACAAGGTCACAGCCTGCTCTTCCACCCCCAACGTGGCTGCATGGTGCTTGGCGCAGAGCTGCTTGATCTGTTCCCACAGATTTTCCTGCAGCAACACCTTGCAGCCCCGGATGCTGCGGCAAGCCATTTCATAGTAGCGGAAGTCCACGATAAAGTAAGCGGTATTTTCCAAAATCAGACCGGTGCCGGCGGTGGAGGAAAACCCCAGCAAATACCGGCGGGCTACCGGGCTGGTGATCAAATAACCTTCCGCCGCACCGCTTTGCGAAAACAAAGCGTTTTGCAGTTTTTGGACCCGTACTTCCATATCTTATTGCTCCTTTTCCGATTGTCCCAAATATGCCGCCAAAGCTCGAACCGCCAGCAGGTAGCTTACCGGGCCAAACCCGGAAATCTGCCCCAGGCAGACCGCCGCCAACACCGAGTGGTGGCGGAATTCTTCCCGAGCGTGAATGTTGCTCAGATGCACCTCCACCGTGGGAATCTTCACCGCAGAAATGGCGTCCCGAATGGCGATGCTGTAATGGGTATACGCCCCGGCGTTGAGGACGATGCCCTGGTACACCCCTCTGGCTTCATGGAATTTGGTGACGAGGGCGCCCTCGCTGTTGGACTGGAACACATCGCAGTCCATCTCCAGCTTACGGCATTCTTCCCGGATCTCCTGATTGATGGAGGCAAAGCTCTGGGTGCCGTATACCCCCGGTTCCCGCTCCCCCAGCAGGTTCAAATTAGGTCCGTGGATCACCAACAGTTTTTTACGCTGTGACATAAAAATTCCTTCTTTCCGGAAAATTTTAACCTTTCCCATTTTCATACTCTCGGTAGGCCGCCTGCATGGCCGCCGCATCTTCCGTTTGGGTTCCGGCAGATTCGCAGATAAAAATGGGGTGATACCCTCTCTGGGCAATCAGTTCCATCAGCGGCTCACACTCCGGGCCGTACTGGGTATCGGCAAAGGTCAAATGGCGCTTTTCCCCGCCGCCGGGGGTGTATTCGATTTTGGAAAAGTGGCTGTGAAACCGGCCGGCCCGTTCCCGGCCCAGCTTATTTTCCACCAAATCCAAAGCCGCCGCAAAATCCTCCCGGCTGTTCATGCCGCCCAACGTCCGGGCGTTGAGATGGCCGAAATCAATGCAGGGCAAAAACCGTTCCTCCACCCGACACAGTTCCAGCACTTCTTCCAAGGTGCCCAACTGATTGAATTTCCCCATAGTTTCCGGACAGAGGGTGATCTCCTCCAACCCATTGTCGTCCAGGGTCTGCTGGGCTTTTTTCAGGGTGTCTTTTGCCAGTTCCAGCGCTTCCTCCCGGCTGATTTTGGAGCAGGAGCCGGAATGCACAACCACCCGCTTTGCCCCCATGGCTTTGGCGGCTTTGGCGCTGTCCAAAATGTAGCCGATGCTCTTTTCCCTGGTTTGGGGATCGAGACCGGACAGGGAAATGTAATAAGGGGCATGGAGAGACAGGATAATCCCATATTCTTCCGCCTTGGCTTTTAACTTGGCGGCGGTATCCGGATTCACCCGCACACCCCGGCCGCACTGATACTCAAAGGCGGTCAATCCGAATTTGGACAGATACTCCGGCACCTGGGTGGAGTTTTTATACCCCAAACCCCGGAAGCTGTCCGCTGTTCCTGCCGGGCCGAATCGGGGCTGTTCCATCTCAAACCGTCTCCTTTTCACCTGTTTTTTTCATTCGTTTTTCCGTTTTGTGCCACAAAGGAATTTCCAACACCCGCTTGACCCGCAAAAAGCCATGGGTTTCCGGCTCAATGGGGCGGCAGAGAGCCATCTTCAGCCCGGCAGACCTTGCGCCCAGCACATCGGTGAAAAATTGATCCCCCACCGCTAAAATACGTTCCGGAGGAAGGGCCAGTTTTTGCACTGCCTGCCGGTAGCCGTCGGGCAGCGGCTTCTTTCCTTCGCAGACGTAATCCAGTCCCAGCTTTTGGGCAAAAGGCGCCACACGGGGCGAATGATTGTTGGAAAGGAGAATGCAGCGGATTCCATTTTCCTGCAACTCCTTTAACCATTGAGCCACTGCCGGAGAAAGTTCCTGGGCGTTGTGGCGTGTCAGGGTGTTGTCGATGTCCAGAATCAAGCCGGCATAACCATGGTGCCGGCAAAACGCCAGGGTAATCCCGGTGACGCCGGAAAAAAGATAGTCCGGTGTAAACACGCCCATAGGCGCCTCCTTTTTCGTTTGCAGCATAAAACGAAAAAGCGAGCAAATAACATGCCCGCTTTTACGATCCTCTTATCTGTACTTGCGCTTGCGTGCCGCCTCGGACTTTTTCTTCCGTTTGACACTAGGCTTCTCGTAATGTTCACGCTTGCGAACTTCGGCCATAACGCCGGACTTGGCGCAAGATCTCTTGAATCTTCTCAGAGCACTGTCCAGAGATTCATTTTCTTTTACACGAACTTCAGACACTTCGTTTCCCTCCCTTTGCCGACCGGCAGAGGTTTACAAAACCATTCACGTTTTGCAACAGATGAAATTATACACGTTCTGACCGAGATTGTCAAGCGCATGCAGGAAAAATCCGGGTATTCCGGTGTTTCTCACAACTTTCACCCCTCAAAACCATCAAGATGAACAAGAAACTCTTTCGATTTTTCAAACCGGCTGGAATTTATCCCCAGAAACTGTAAAAAAGTTCTTATTTCATTCCTTTGGAAACATCGGCGCAGGCCTCCATGGCGTCCATCACAGCGCCCCGGAACCCTTTTTCCTCCAACACCTTCACCGCCGCAATGGTGGTGCCGGCGGGAGAGCAGACCATATCCTTCAATTCACCGGGGTGTTTTCCGGTTTGGAGCACCATCTTGGCGCTGCCCAGCACAGCCTGGGCTGCAAAGCGATAGGCCTGAGCGCGAGGCATTCCCTGCTGCACCGCTGCATCTGCCATGGCTTCCACAAACAGAAACACATAGGCAGGGGAAGAAGCGCTCACCGCCGTGACAGCATCCATCAGCCGTTCCGGCACCTGTTCCACCAAACAGAAGGCGGAAAACGCCTTCTTCATCTCTGCCAGTTCCTCCTCTGTCACATTCCCATTGGGACAGATCGCCGTCATTCCTTCCCCTACCATGGCGGGAGTATTGGGCATGGTGCGGATCAGCTTCACCGGTTTTCCGAATTGCTGCTCCATTCCGGCAATCTCCTGTCCGGCAGCGATGGTCACCACCACAGTGTCTTGGTCAATGACAGGGGCAATCTCGGCAATCACCGCCGGATAAAACATGGGCTTTACCGCCAGCACCAGGTAACGGGACTTGGCTGCCACTTCTTTATTGTCGCCGGTGGTCCGCACACCCAAAGCCTGCGCAGGCTCCAAGGCGGCGGCCAAAGCGTCCGAAGCCATAACCTGAGCGGCCTCCACCGCATGATGCTCTATCATACCCCAGATCATGGCTTTGGCCATATTGCCGCAGCCGATAAAACCCCATTGAACTTCCTTCATATCATTTCATCCCTTCCAAGGGCAACAACCAAGCCCTTTTTTGCCAGTATAGCACAGCGGCCAAAAAATCACAAGGGCAGGAGAAGAACCGTCCAAAAAGGAAAAAACGCACCGCAGAAGATTTCTGCGGTGCGTTCCTGGTGGAGACGGGGAGACTCGAACTCCTTACCTCTACAATGCGAATGTAGCGCTCTCCCAGATGAGCTACGCCCCCATGGCAACCGGCTCAATCAGCCGGTCTTTTGTCTGCTGGAGCTGGAAACGTGACTCGAACACGCGACCTGCTCATTACGAATGAGCTGCTCTACCAACTGAGCTATTCCAGCAAAATCGGCTGTGCCAAACCTGACTTTGCAATTATACCACAGCCGCAGCCGATTTGTAAAGTGGTTTTTTCAATTTTCCGCCGGAGCCGACAAATAAGGGCTGTCCGCCACACAAAACCGGTAAGGCCAGTTTGCCGCCTCCCCGGCATAGTCAATGTGGATGCGTTTGCTTACCACCACCTGTCCTTCCGGCACAGCGGGGGCGTCCTCCAGCCAAAGCTCATTCCCCAAAAGATCCATCCCGTAACAGGAGCGGTCAATGGCCATGGCCTGGCAGAGCTTGCCGGGACCGCTGCACAGATTTACGGTGCGGCGGGTGTGCCGCCGCTGTTCCATCCAGTCCAATCCCGCCACCGGCTCCAAAGCCCGCAGCAGCACCACATGAGGAACCCCCTCCGGAGCGGCCACAATGTTCATGCAGCAGTGCATTCCATAAATCAAATACACATAGGCGTAACCCCCCGGCCCGAACTGAATCCGGGTACGCCGGGTATTCCCTTTGTAAGAATGGGCGGCAGGGTCCTGTTCTCCCAAATAAGCCTCCGTCTCCACGATCCGCCCGCCGGTGAGTTGATTTCCCACCCGGCGCAGCAGCACCTTTCCCAGCAGCGCTTCCGCCAGATGTAGTCCATCTTGCTGGTAAAAGGAACGGGGCAAAACCTGATTTCGATTGATATGATCCATGCTATATCCTACTTATGCTTTTTCATTCGAGAAAAGAGCCGCTTCCAGCCGGAAGACCGATCTTCTTTTTTTCGATTTTGGGTAAATTCATCTTCCGTGAGCTGCGTGATGCAAACCTCGCCGCTTTCGGTTTGATGAAGGTATTCCAAGTCCATATATCCGATTGTATTCGGGTCCAATTTGCGTTTGCGCAGCTTTCGGCCCACTCGTTCCTTAATCAGCACATACAGCACCGCAAACACCGGAACTCCAATGACCATTCCCACAAACCCAATCAAATTGTTCATAACCAGAATGCTGACCATAACCCAGAAGCCGGAAAGTCCGATGGAATCCCCCAAGATCCGTGGGCTGATTATTGTACCGTCAACCTGTTGAAGAACCAGGATCATCACAATAAACCACAAGCAGTCCCATGGATCCACCATGAGGATCAGCAGTGCGGAAGGAACGGCGCCGATGAAGGGGCCAAAGTACGGGATCACATTGAACACCGTCATAATGACACTGACCAATAGGGCGTAGGGCATCTGGAAAACAGCCATGAGGATAAAGCAAATCACCCCTACAATCAAGGCGTTGATGACCTGACCGCTGATAAATCCCCCGAAAGTATGGTGGGTCAGCCGGGTAACCCGGAGGATACCGTTGGCCCGGTCCGACTTAAAACAGGCAAACAAAATCTTTTTCGCCTGGGCGGAATACAGATCCTTGTAGTACAGCACATAAACAGCCAAAATAAAACCTACGATCAAGTTTAACAGGCCCACCAAAAAGTCCATGATGCCGTTGGTGAGATTGCTCACCCAGTCTCCCATCTGGGGCAGCACAATGCCGCTGAGGAACCCGATAACGGCGTCTTGAAATTCCGCAAAGGAGTTGCGGATCTGGGTTTGCAGATCCGGATGGTCGGCCAACAGGTCCATAACGGTATCCTGGAGGTTATTGAAGTATCCGGGCAGCGCCGCTACCAGGCTGGTAATGGAATCAATGAGTTGAGGCAGCAGCAGCCAAAGCAGTCCCACAATAATCGCCAGGGCAATGAGCATGGCGGTGACAATGGCCAATCCTCGGGTCACCTTTTTCGCCTTGGAAGTTTTGTCTATCCTTTTTGCGATTCCCGGATAATACAGTTTTTCAAAAAAACGCATCACCGGCAGCAGCAGATAAGCGATCACCAATCCCATCAGCACCGGAGTCAATGCCGCAAACAGAGTACCTATCGTCGAAGCAATGACCTCAAACCGCCATAGGATAAACAACACCAGGATAGAGGCCGCAATGACCGCAAAAGCTACGAGCCCCGCCGAAAGATGTCTCGGTTCGATTTTTCGTTTCATAACTCCCACACTTCCCTTTTGGAAACGTCATGACCTTCTGCCTGTATCATAACACAGCAGGGTGAAAAAATCCACCGTCCTTCCGAAAAAAGCCCCAAGATTCCCGGCTATCCTTCCCCTCCCCACAGCGCAATCAAACTCTTTCCTACCAACACGGCGCTTCGCTTGGCCTGCGCCAGCGTGTTTCCGTGGCTTCCAAATTCCAGCAGCAGGCTCCCGGTGGTGAGGTCCTGGTTATAAAAGCGGTTTTGGTCAAAGAGAACGGGGCGCATCAAGTCGGGATACATCTGGGCGGCCTGCTGCTGCAGCCTGGCGGCAAAGGTGAAGTTCTGCCGAAAATTGGGAATGCGGTCCGAATTGGCGCAGGAAATAATCATCACCTGGGCTACCTGCTGCCCCTCCACCGTGGCGGTGGGGGCAATCACGGTATTGTCGTCTTGGGTAATGGCGTCCCGGTGGACATCTAAAGTCACCTTGATGGAAGGATATTGTTCTAAATAATTGCGAATGGTTTCCCGGCTGCGGTCGTAAGCCCCGGTATAGCTGGGATTGTCATGCTGTGTGGTGTCGTGGATCACCTTGATCCCCGCTTTTTCCAAAGTTTGGGCCAGCACTTCCCCCACCGCCACCATGTTTTCCTCATTCTGATCGCTGCGGAAGGATTCACTCAGCCCGTACCAGCTCCGCAAGGTAGGAAGATAGGATTCCGTGGCATGGGTGTGGTAGATCAGCACCTGGGGCTGATCGCTGTTCAGTTCAATCTCAAAGGGAAGTTCCTGCCGGGAAAGGGAAAGAACCTCATCTGTCCCCAAACCGCTGAGGTTGCGCACCCAACCGCTGTCCAGAGCCAAATACTGGCTGCTGGTCCCTTCCTGATAGGTCTGCTGCACCACAGCGGCAGTATTTTCCGCCGGCTGGGCGGTGGTGTCTTCCGAATCTTCAATGGCAGCCAACACCTGTGCCGTATCCTGAACCGACTCCGCCGTCTCCGAAGAAGTTGAATCCGTTTCCAGTTGTGAAACCGTTTCTTCCACCGGCTGGCTTTGCTCCTGATTTTCGGTGTCGTTAATCTGCTCCACCATCTGCTGGGTGGCTGGAGACAGGAAACTCAAGCCGGTGCATACTGCGGCTGCCTGCGCCAACGTCCCGGACACCGGAGCCAGCAGCAACGGCAGCAGATACCACAACAACGCTCCCGCCGCCGCTGCCGCCAACAGCCGGAGCAGCCACCCTTTCAGCCGCTTTCCCATGTGCCCTCACCCTTCCTTTCAATCTCTGAACAGTGTATGACAGGGAAGCCGGGATTAGAATGGGACTAGCTTGTTAATGCCAGAATTTCCTCCATTGGCAGGGAAGGCTGAAGGGCTTTATTGATAGCGCAGGCGGTGAGTTTTGCGGCGTGCTCCAGGATCAGATCAATCTCCCTTGGGGTCACAATTAAAGGCGGGACAGCGCCGTCCATCTCCGCCACCATGGGCACCCCTACCCCAATCACCGGTACACCCAGGGTTTTGCGGTCCAGCTTTCGGCGGTTATTGTGCACCCCACTGCCGGGGACGATCCCGGCGTCGCTCATCTGCACCGTCCGTCCCAGCCGTTTCAGGCCGGAACAGGCCAGGGCGTCCACCACAATCACGGCCTGGGGCTGCACCAGCCGGCACACCGCCCGGATCAGTTCTGCGCTTTCCACTCCGGTCTGTCCCAGCACCCCAGGCGCAACGGCGCTCACCGGATTCACGCCGTCCAGCCCAATCCGCCTGGTCAGGGAAGAGGGGAGGTGCCGGGTGACTAAAATTTGATCCGCCACCTGGGGGCCGTAAGCGTCGGGAGTAATGCTTCGGTTGCCCAGCCCCGCCACCAGTACCTGCCGGCAATGTGCAGGAAGAAGGGCGCTTAAACACCCCGCCAGATCCTCCGCCTCCTGGAAAGAGATTCCGCTGTCCCAGGCAAAGGGCGCAGGGTCTGCGGTGAGGTAGCGGCCCACCGGCTTGCCCAGCCGCTCTGCCGCCTGAAGAGATGAAACCGTTACTTCTTCACAAGCCAGCCGGCCCTGCGTAAACCGGCGGTACGTTACCCCTTCCATTGCGGCTCCTCCGGCAAAATCCATACATTCCAAGGCTAAATCCGTTCGGCTGTTCATACAATACTCCTAAATCTAAAATTTGTTCCAATTACCCCTTGCGTTTCGACGGTTTCCGTGGTATCATGTTAGATGCTGTCATAGTCTTAACGTGTCTCAAATAAGGGTATGAAACGATTCTGTACCGCTATTGTGTCTTTGCAACGGCGGTTTCATGCAAGGAGGTGCTGGGAATGCCCAATATCAAATCTGCTAAGAAGCGTGTTCTGGTCAATCAGACCAAGGCCGCTCGGAACAAGGCTCTGAAATCCAACCTGAAAACCATGATGAAGACTGCCAACCAGGCGGTGGAAGCCAAGGCTGATAACATGGACGCCGCTGTGGCCAACGCAGTGAAGACCATCGACATGGCCTGCTCCAAAGGCTTGATCCACAAGAACAATGCCGCCCGGAAAAAGAGCAAGCTGGTAAGCAAGCTCAACGCTGCCAAAGCGTAATAGAATTTCGCAAGAAAACAGGCCTCCAACCTCTGGGCCTGTTTTTCTTTTGCTTTTAAGTATTACTATTTGTATAATTTGTTCAAAATAATCCTTTTTGACAAAACAAAAACAGACCGCACGAAGCGGCCTGTTTTTCAAACGCCTTTTATTCCAACGCTTCCCCGGCGCTGCCTACTACGGCAAACCCATAAGGAGGCAGCGAAACTTCCTGCGTGTCCCATTCCCTGCTTAACGCAACGGTTTGGGGCGTTTCGGTGTGGTTGAGTACAAAGAGATAGTTCCGTTCCCCTCCCTTTCGACAGGCCAGTTCCACCCCTTCCGGCGCTTCTCCCAGAGAAGGCACACCGGCAGTGCGCAGCAGTTCGCCCATCAGCTTTTCCATCAGCCCCTTATCCGGTTCGGCGCCCACATACCAGGCGGTCCCTTGGCCGAAACGGTTGCAGGTGATGACCGGGGTGTCGGCGTACCATTCCCCCGCTGCCACAGCCAAAGCCCGGGCAGTGGTGGGGGCAATGAGATCGCACCACTGTTCCCCTTGGAACAGCTCTCCGTTCCACTGCACCGGAATCGTGGTTTCCCACAGGCAGTCATACTCCGGCACCTCGATGCCCAGCACATCTCTGAGCCCGCCGGGAAGGGTGTGGGGGTGGCAGAGGTTGGTGTTATCCTTCACCCCTGTACGCATGGTCAGCACCAAATGCCCGCCCTGGGCCACATAATCCCGGTATTTCTGCTCCAGCTCCGGGTTGGTAAGGTACTGCAAGGGGGCAATCAGCAGTTTGTACTTGGAAAAATCCCCCTGGTCGCTGAGGAAGTCCACCGGCACATTGGCTCGATACAAAGCGGTGTAGTATTTCATCACCTGTCCCAAATAGGTGAGTTTGGGATTGTGGGGCTGGATCTGCATGGCGTAGTTTTGATCGTAGGAATAGACAATGCCCACCTGGGCAGAAGGCGTAATGCCCTGAATTTCTTCCATGTAAGGACGAAGGGTAGCAATCGCCGCCTTCAGCTCCTGATAGGTGCGGCCGGGTTTGCCGCTGTGGGGCAGAATGCCGTGCCAATACTGTTCCGTGCCGAAAAGACAGCTCCGCCAGCGGAAGTACACCACCGTATCCGCTCCATGGGCCACCGACTGAGCGGTCCACAGGGCCAGCTGGCCGGGGGCAGGATTGCGTCCCATACACTCCCAGCCGGTGATCCCTGCCTGCTGTTCCATGATCCAGAAATTTTTCCCCTTGCAGCCACGGATAAAATCCAGCTCCGCCGCTAGGCGCTGGTTTGGCTGATGGGGCGGCTGGGCAAAGTACCCGCCGGGATACTGGTCATGGCTGAGAAAATCCAGATCCTTGCCCAATTCAAAATAGCTCACCTTATCCGCAAAGCCCATGCAGTTGTGGGTGATAAACTGCCGGGGGCCGCAGTACTGCCGGAGAACGTGTACCTGGAAGCGCATAAAATCTGCCACCAAATCGGAGCAGAACCGTTTCCAGTCCAGCATCTGGGAGGGATTGTGGCCATTAGGGGTTGCTTTCGGGGAGATGATCTGATGAAAGTCAGAATACTCCTGGCTCCAAAAGGCAGTACCCCAGGCACGGTTCAACTCCTCAATGCTGCCGTACTTCTGTTGCAGCCAACGACGGAAGGCCGCTTCACAGTGAAGGCAGTAGCAAAAATCTCCGTGGCTGTTGCCCAGTTCATTGTCCACCTGCCAGCCCACCACATGGGGATGGTGGCCGAATCGGGCCGCCATAGCCGTCACCAGCCGCCGGACGTGCTGGCGGTAGTGGTGGTTGGACTGGCAGTCGTGGTGCCGTCCCCCAAATTCCCGGCGCAGGCCGTGGGAGTCCACCGGCAGGATATCCGGGTCCTGACGCACCATCCAGGCCGGGGGTGAGGCAGTGGGGGTGCCCAACACCGTTTGGATACCGTGGGCGGCCAGGGTATTGATGGCCTGATCCAGCCATTCAAAATGGAATTCTCCTTCTTTGGGTTCCATCTTAGTCCAGGAAAATTCTCCCATTCGAACCACCTGGACGCCTAATTGTTCCATCAAAGCGGCGTCGGTTTCCCAACGGTCCTGTGGCCAGTGTTCGGGATAGTAATCCACGCCGAAATAAAAACTCATTGCAGGTTCTCCTTCTTCGTTTGGTTTTCTTCAGGATACTATAAAACGGAATGGTTTTTTCCGGCAATCATTATACCATACCGGAAAAGATTTGTCTGCAAAAAGACAAAATTTCATATCCTGTCTCGGTTTAACCGCCGGGCCTTTGGAACAGACGCTGATTCAGAAAAGTCCGTCAGGAAGAAGACCGTCTGAAATCCGCTTCGTTTCTCAGTTTCCCAGAGTCTGTTCCGCCGCACGGCAAAAAGCGTCCCATTGATCGCAGCGCAACTGCTTCCCCTGCTCCCAGGAAACAATGCAGTTTTTGGCTCCCATTCCGTGCAGCCGCACCGGACGGTCAAAAAGCCAAATCAAGCCCAAAGGCAGAAGCTGGGAGGCTGATAAGTTGAGCGTTTCCCGCAGATGCAGGAAACGCTCTTTGTATCCGCTGGTTGAACTCAATCCAATTCCAGTGCGCCGGTATACAGTTGGTAATAGGAACCCTTCTGAGCCAGGAGCTGTTAGTGGTTGCCCAG
>CAZWNI010000006.1:0-21953 GCA_964635385.1 uncultured Oscillospiraceae bacterium | reverse complement strand
CCTTGCGGACCACCGGGCTGCCGCAGCGTTCGCACACCCCGTTGACCACCTCTTCGTTGGCCAGCACGCACTTACAGCTAGTACACCAGTTCACCGGCATGGTGGCTTTGTAAGCCAGACCCTTCTTGTAAAGCTGCAAAAAGATCCACTGGGTCCACTTATAATAAGAGGAATCCGTGGTGTTAATCTCCCGATCCCAGTCAAAGGACAAACCCAGGCTTTTCAGCTGTTGCTTGAAATGGGCGATGTTCTTTTCGGTGACGATTTCCGGGTGAATGTGGTTTTTAATAGCGTAGTTTTCCGTGGGCAGGCCGAATGCGTCCCATCCCATAGGATACAGGACGTTGTATCCCTCCATTCTCTTTTTCCGCGCCACAATGTCCAAAGCGGTATAGCTCCGGGGATGTCCCACATGGAGACCCTGGCCGGAAGGATAGGGAAATTCCACCAGAGCGTAATACTTGGGCAGGGAATAATCATTCTTTGCCGCAAAGGTCTTCTCTTCATCCCAAATATCCTGCCACTTTTTTTCAATGGCAGCAAAATCGTATTTCATTGCATTTCTCCCCTTTGTCAAAAACTGGTGTAACGCAAGTCAAGGCCGCAGCAATGCCACGTCCTTGAAAAGCCGGTTATGACTGTTCCAAAAGCGAAGCCACATCCATTGGTGTGCCGTCGCTCCACAGTTTTTCCAGGGAATAGTATTCCCTGGCCTTCTCGTGGAAAATGTGGACTACCACATCACCGTAATCCATCACAATCCAGTCTGCCGCTTGGTATCCTTCCATGTGGTTCGGAACCACATGGAATTTCTCTTTCAGCTGAAATTCCACCTCATCGGCCAATGCTTTCACATGGGTAGGGTTCGTGGTGGAAGCAATGATAAAGCAATCCGCCAGCACCGTGACTTCCCCCACCTGGATAGCCTGAATGTTTAACGCTTTTTTGTTGTCCAGTATTCGGACGATTTCAGCCGCTTTTTCTTGATAGGTCACAGGTTATTTTGCACCTCCCGCCGTCGCTACGAAGCGTAATCGGTCATAGTCCCCAAGCCGAAATCCTCGTCTTCGGTGATATAGGGTTCCTCCACCACATCGTAGATTCCCAGATCATCGGACGAGACATCGGGCGTTTCTTCAAAGGGCCGGAACAGTTCGTTGAGAATGATGGCCATGCGCTCGTGGTACAGCCCCCAGCAGGATTGGCCGTTGACGGTGACACTTTCGCCGGGACAGGTCACAACGGTAATGTCATCGCTGGTCATGCCTTGCAGCAGAGTGTACAAGCTCAGGCAGTCTTCCACCGATAAGTCAGTGGTTACATAACTCAGCAGGGTAGGCACCAGGCTAACCACCTGATCCGTCGAAAGGCTCATCATCTTTTCCAGCAGTGCAGCCATAAAGATTTTTTGGGTTTGCAGCCGGCCGATGTCCGCAGTGGCATACACGTTTCGGGTCCGCACTACGGCAACGGCCTGGTCGCCGTCCAAAGTCTGGACGCCAGCCTCCACATAGGTTCCATTGAGCTCCATAGCCACCGGCACGTCCATGGTCACTCCGCCGATGGCGTTGATCATATCCCGGAACCCATCCATCTGAATGGTGACATAGTGGTCAATGGTGACCTGGAACTGATCGTAAATAATCTGGCTCAGCCCGTCCAGACCTGCATAATCCCAGCTGTCGGAACTTTGGGCATAAATCGCATTGATTTTATGGGTGGAGCTTTCATCTCCCACATAGGTGTCCCGGGGGATCTGGAGAATATTTACCTCCTGGTCTTCAATGTTGATGCTGACCAGCATAATGGTATCGGTAAGATTGGTGGACTGCCGTTCGTCCGGGTCATCAGCGACCCCTACCACCAGCAGATTCAACATTCGGCCCTGAAGTTCCGAAGGAGTCTGGATATCTGCGCTGAGTTGGCCTCCCTCCAACGTAGAATCTCCCAAAAGGCTCATACTTGCCATCACTCTTCCGGCAATGGAAACGCCTCCCACCAGCAGCAGCAGGATTGCTACAATTAAAATAACCTTTTCCGAAATCTTCCAACGATTCTTTGCAGCAGTGCCTGCCTTTTTTATCTGCTTTCTACCCATGAGCGATCCTCCTTGAACACTGCGACGTTACTTTCGTCCATTCCCCGGTTATAGGCCGCAATACTGGTTGTAGGCCTGGATAGTCGTGTCGGGAAGCAGACATTCATCTCTGACTAAATAAGTAATGGTGTGTTTGAGCATCGCTTTCATACACCCATCTAGATCCTGAAACGCCAGTTTACGAAATTCTTCTACCCCGGAATAACTCCGGTCTTTGGAAATGGCATCGGCCAGGTAGACAATCTTTTCTTCCTTGCTCATGCCGGCTCGGGCCACCGTGTGGTAACGAATGGCGTTGAGTACTGTTTCGTCAGTAATTTCCAAAGTATTTTTGGCATAGATGGCGCCAGTATAGGCGTGGTACAGCGGCGGGCTTTTCAACACAACCATATCAGACATTATATCAGATGTTTCGAGCATTTGCAACTGTTTTCCTGTCTCCATTTCTTTGGTGATGTCATGGAGTAGAGCGGCAATTTCGCACCGGCGGACATCGGCGCCGTACTGCCCGGCCAGCTTTACCGCTGTATCCCGCACATTCAGCACATGGCGGCACCGCTTGTTGGAAAGGGTCGTTTGCGCCAACACTTCCAATTCCGGAATGGACACTTCTTCAATCTTCATTATTCCACCGCCTCCTTGGTTTGATACAAGCCGTGATTGTTAATGTACTCCGCCACGCCGGCAGGCACCCAGGGGGAAATATCCTCCCCTCCGGCCGCCATTGCCCGCAGCCGGGTGGAACTGATCTCAACGGGGGAAAACTCCACCAAACGGATTTGGGGAGCGTCCGGCAGCACTTTCCGGCAGTATTCCTCCAGGTTCCGGCGCTGCGTCCCTGTCCTGGCTCCCGCCAGCAATGTGACATTCTCCAAAATGGCCCGATAGTCCTTCCAGCGATGGAAGCAGAGCAGCATATCCCCTCCCACAATCAGGAACAGGGGCTGGTCCGGGTACTGCTTCTTTAAGGCCAGCACGGTGCGGATAGTGTAGTTCACCCCGCCCAGCCGCTGCTCCAGGTCGCTGGCCTCTGCTCCCGGAATTTCCCGTGCGGCAATTTGACAGAGGGCAAAGCGGTGGACAAAAGGAGATTTTTCGGCATTGTCCCGATGGGGGGACTCCCCGGTGGGAACCAGCAGCAGCCGGTCCGCCCGGCTTTCTTCCAAAGCCGCCCGGCAAAGAGCCAGATGGCCGTTGTGAATGGGGTCAAAGCTGCCCCCGTACATGGCGATGCTCATGGCAGGTCGTACTGAATGTTCTGGGGATTGCGCAAAAACAGTACCGCCCGGCTGCCCAGCACCGACACCACGCTGGCCCCGGTGGCTTCCGCCAAGGCCTGAGCCGCTTCTTTGGGGGTGAAGGGACTGGTTTCCAGCACTCGAATTTTAATCAGTTCCCTGGCTTTTAAGGCGTCCTTTACCTGCACCACGACTGCGTCGGTGACGCCGCTTTTTCCGATCTGCAAAATAGTTTCCATTTGATTGGAGGCGCTTCGCAGAAACGCCCGCTGTTTACTGGTCAATTCCATCTTTTCCTCCCGGATTACGATTCTTTTCCATTTTTGGCAAGTTCTTTCAAATACCGTTCCAACTGCGCCATGGCTTTGCCCCGATGACTGATTTTGTCCTTCTCTTCCCCGGACAGGGCAGCAAAGCTGGTGGTTTCATTGAGGTAAAACACCGGGTCGTACCCGAAGCCGTCCTCTCCCAAAGGGGCAGGGCCGATAAACCCGGGGCACTCCCCGTAAAAGGTCACCGGCTCCTGTCCCGGCAGCGCCAGCACAACAGCGCAGCAGAATTTGGCGGTGCGCTTTTCCTTCGGCACGCCCTCCAATTCCTCCAGCAGCTTTTCCCAGCGCTGCCGGTCGGTGGCTCCTTCTCCGGCATACCGGGCAGAGTACACCCCCGGACGTCCGTCCAAAGCATCTACCATCAGGCCGGAATCGTCGGCAATCACCGGTTTCCCCACCGCCTGGGCCACTGCCCCGGCTTTTAACGCTGCGTTTTCTGCAAAGGTGGTTCCGGTTTCCGCCACGTCCTGTGTAAAGCCCGCTTCCTTGGCACTGATGACAGTATGCCCCAGAGGCTCCAAAATCCGGCGCATCTCCGCCAATTTTCCTTTATTTTGTGTGGCAATGACAAACTCCATGGGTGACACTCCTTATCTCAAAGGGTTTCCTCGGTAAACAAGGCGTCTACAAACTGCTGGGGATCAAAAGGCTGGAGGTCGTCAATCTGTTCCCCCACTCCGATATACTTCACCGGCAGGCCCAGCTCTTCCTTGATGGCGATGATAATGCCGCCCCGGGCAGTGCCGTCCAGTTTGGTGAGTACAATGCCGGTGATTTCCGCCGCCTGCATAAACTCCCTGGCCTGGTTCACCGCATTCTGGCCGGTGGTGGCGTCCAGCACCAACAGCACTTCCTTGGAAGCCTCCGGCAGTTCCCGTTGGATAACCCGATTGATCTTGCTCAGTTCCTCCATCAGGTTCTTTTTGTTGTGGAGCCGTCCCGCTGTGTCGCAGATGATGATGTCTGCTTTCCGGGCTTTGGCGGCGGAAATGGTGTCGAATACCACAGCAGCCGGGTCCGCCCCTTCTTTGTGCTTAATCAGCTCCACTCCTGCCCGTTCCGCCCAGATTTGCAGCTGGTCGATGGCGGCGGCCCGGAAGGTGTCTGCCGCCCCTAAGAGCACCCGGCTGCCCTGTTCTTTTAGCTGGTAAGCCAGCTTGCCGATGGTGGTGGTCTTGCCCACCCCGTTGACCCCGATGACCAGGATCATCGCCGGTTTCTGGGGCAGATGAAGCTGACTGTCCCCTTGCAGCATCTGCGCCAGGATCTCCTTGAGCATTCCGGTGAGAAGGTTTGGATCTTTACACTTTTCTTCTTTCACCTTCTGCCGAAGCGCTTCCACAATCCGCTGGGAGGTGACGGCGCCAATGTCCGCCATAATCAGGGTCTCCTCCAGTTCTTCATACAGTTCCTCATCAATGCTCTGGAACGAGTGGAACACCTGGCTGACCCCGCCTACGATCGACTGCCGGGTTTTTTGCAATCCCGACTTGATTTTTTGAAAAATACCCATTCTTCGGTTCCTTTCTGAATCCGATTAGTAATATCAATAAAATATAATACAGTTTGTTATACAGCCTGGCTTTGGCCGGCCACCTCGGACACATCTAGTTTCAGCAGTTTGGACACGCCCTTTTCCTGCATGGTCACGCCGTAAAGCACGTCTGCTTCTTCCATGGTGCCCCGGCGGTGGGTGATGGCAATAAACTGGGTCTTATCGCTCATGAGCCGGAGGTACTCTGCGTACCGGGTCACATTTACGTCGTCCAGCGCCGCTTCGATTTCGTCCAAAATGCAGAAGGGAGCGGGCCGCACCTTCAAAATGGCAAAGTAGATGGCGATGGCCACAAAACTCTGCTCCCCGCCGGAGAGGGCGGAGAGGTGGCGGATTACCTTGCCGGGAGGCTGGACAATGATTTCAATGCCGCTGCCCAACAGATCCTCCGGGTCGGTGAGCTTAAGTTCTCCATGCCCTCCGCCGAACAGATCCACAAAAATCTTCTGGAAGTTTTGATTGATCTCTTCAAAACTCTGGGAAAACAGTTCCTCCATCTTCCGGGTGAGCTGCTTAATCAAATCTTCCAGTTCCTTCCGGGATTGTTCCACATCAGCCAGTTGTCCCGACATGAATTCGTACCGCTGGCTGACCTCCTCATATTCCTCAATGGCGGAGAGGTTGACGCTGCCCAGGCTGCGGATTTCCCCTTTCACCGCCGACAGCCGTGTTTTGGCTTTGGCAGGGTCCTTGGGGTCCTCCGCTTCCTGACGGGCTTGGGAACGGGTCAGCTCATACTCCTCCCAGAGTTTGCGAATCACCTCATCGTATTCCTTTTGCAGGGTTTCCCGGCGCTCCTCCAGCTGTGCCAGACGGCGGCTTACTTCTTCCCGCCGGCGGCTGTACTGCTTTTCTTCTTCCCGCAGTTCGGTGGCGGCCTGTTCCAACTGGGTACGCTGCCGCAAAATTTGCTGCACCTGTTCCTCCAGCTTTTGCTGGGTCAGACGGTTGGATTCCCGCTGCTGGACACAATGTTCTATCTGTTGCTGCTGCTGGGTGCGCTGCTGCTGGAGCTGCTGAATCTGCCGGACCAACTGTTGTTGGAGCTGATCCGATTCCCGGCTCTGTTGGGAGAGCTGTTCCATGGTCTCCAAGAGGGAGTCCACGTCCTTTTGCTGGGCCAACTGCCGAAGCTGAAGCTGCTGAATGGAGGCGTTGACCTCTTCCCGCTGCTTACGGAGCAGATCCCCCTGTCCCCGCAGGGATTCCAAGGTCTGCTGGGCTTGTTCCAGCTCCCGCTGCGTCTCTCCTTGCCGGCGGCGCAAAGCGGCAATCTTTTGATTTTTCTCTTGGAGCCGTTCCAAAAAGCCTTCCAGCTCCTGCTCCATCTCCTGCACCCGGCGGGAATACTCCGCTTCCAGGGCTTCCAACCGTTTTTGTTCCCCTTCACAGCGAATCCGGTCTTCCTTCACGGTGATCTGCTCGCTGTCCAAAGCATTGAGCTGTGCCTTGAGGGTGTTGACTTCCTGTTCCAGCTTTTTGGTGTCCTGGCTCCGCTGCCGGGACTGCTGGGCAAGGGCTTCGGCCTGCTGCTGCAGCTGAGCAATCTCCCCGGTGCGGGAAAGCAGTCCCGCGCTGCGGCTTTTGCTGCCGCCGGAGAAAGAGCCGCCGGCGTTGACCACCTGGCCGTCCAAAGTGACAATCTTAAAGCGATAGCCAAACTGCTTGCCCATGGCAGCGGCGCAGTCCAGATCCTCGGCCACTACAATCCGGCCCAGCAGGGAATCCACAACCCCCTGGTACCGGGGTTCCGCCTTCACAAGGTGGCTGGCCAAATCCACATACCCTTCCCACTCGGAAAGATCATAGCCGGTTAGCTCCCGTCCCTTTACCGAAGTCAGGGGCAGAAAGGTGGCCCGGCCGGCGTTTTGCTGTTTCAAAAACCGAATGGCGCTTTTGGCGGCGCTTTCGTTTTCCACCACAATGTGCTGCATACTCCCGCCCAAAGCAGTTTCAATGGCTATGGCATACTCTTCCGGCACCTGAAGCAGACGTGCCACAGTGCCGTGGACGCCCTCCAGCCGTCCGTTTTGGGACTGCTTCATTACCGCTTTCACCGAATAGGCGAAGCCTTCCAGATTGTCTTCCAGATCCCGGAGCAGTTTTGCCTTCTGCCGAAGTTGCCCTGCCTGTCTCAGCAGTTCCTCTGCCTGGGCCTGCTCCTGTTCCAGTTTTTTCTGCCGTCCTTCCAGCTTATAGCGGTACCCCGCCTTTTGATTTTCCAGAGTTTCCGTCCGCTGAGCCAGCAGCTGTGCCAATTCCTGGGCCTGCTTCCATTCCCGCTGAGCTCCCTGTGCATTCTCCTTCATCTGGGACAGCATAATCTGGTTGTTTTGATAGCTGTTGGCGTCTTCCTCGGTCTGGCCGGTAAGCTGAATTACCGTGAGCTTGTCTTCATTTTCCAACAACAACAGTTCATTGATCCGCTTATTGAGCTGGGCAGACTGCTGGTCGGCGCCCTGGTCCTGTTTGGCCAGTTCTGCCAACTGTTCTCGGGCGGCTTCCAGCTTGGCGTTGGTCTCTTCCAAAGCCGTTTCCAGATTTTTCCGCTGTTTCTGCCGTTCCTCCAACAGCCGTCCGGTCTGCTGCTGGTTCCGCTTAAAATCTTCCATCTGCTGGGATAGCCGGGCCGTTTCCTGGTCGAAGTGTTCCAGGTTGTTTTTCCCCACTGCCTCCTGGCTTAACAGGGCGCTGTTTTGCTGTTCCAGCTCTTCCTTTTCCTGACGGCAGTCCTCCGCCCGAGACAGGCAGCGCTGCATCTCTTCATAGCTTTGGTTGACTTTCTCTTCCAAAGCCTGGCTGCTTTGCTGCAAATCCTCATGTTCCACCTGGCAGGCCAGGATCTTATCCTCCTGATCCTTCAGCTTCTGGGCCGTTTGATCCAAACTGAGATTCCAGAGCGCCACTTCCAACTGCCGCTTTTCCTGACTGAGCTGCAAAAACGCCTTGGCCTTTTCGCTCTGTTTTTTCAGGGGTTCCACCCGCTGTTCCAGTTCGGACAAAATATCCTTTAGCCGCAGCAGATTCTCCTCGCTGGCTTCCAGTTTGCGTATTGCTTCGTTTTTCCGGTAGCGGAATTTGGAGATTCCCGCAGCTTCCTCAAAAATTTCCCGGCGCTGGTCGCTTTTGGACTGGACGATCTCGGCAATGCGGCCCTGTCCCACCAAAGCGTATCCGTCCCGACCCAGGCCTGTATCCATCAAAAGCTCGTTGATGTCCTTTAAGCGCACCGAAGCGTGGTTAATTCTGTACTCGCTGTCCCCATTGCGGTTCAGCCGCCGGGTGATGATCACCTCGTCGCTGTCCACTCCCAGGGAGCGGTCGGAGTTGTCAATGGTCAGACTGACCTGGGCAAATCCCTGGCTCTTTCGCTGCTGGGTGCCGGTAAAGATCACATCTTCCATTTTGCTGCCACGCAGGGTCTTGGTGGACTGTTCCCCCATCACCCAGCGCATGGCGTCGGAAAGATTGGATTTTCCGCTTCCGTTAGGGCCTACCACAGCCGTCAGTCCTTTTCCGAATTCGATTTTGGTCTTATCCGGAAAGGATTTAAACCCCTGCAGTTCCAGTGACTTTAACAGCAATTCCCTGCTCCTCCTTCTCGCATCCTTCGGGGCAGAGCAACAGCCATCCCCGGCTTACGGTTTCCTTGGGCTTCACCCGGACCTTTACTCCCTTTTGGTGCAGCCAAATTATATTTTCCCTCTTCTGCCCGATGCAGGCGGACAGACCTTTTGGGTGAACGTACACCGTCCCCCGCTTTACTTCCCATCGGGATATTTGCGAAAACATACCCTGCCGGTACAATCTGCTTTCGCAAAGCTCCCGAAACGCCGGATGGTACAGCCCGGCGGCGTACTGCCCCTCTACCTCTTTCGAGGCGTGGAGTCCCAGCTTAATGACCCGGATCTGCCGCTGTTCAAAAAACTCCAGCAGCCCGGCGCAAAGCTGAATTCCCTCTTCCAGAGAAAAAATGGGGTATTGCCCGTTCTCCCAAAGGGCAAAGGCCGGCGTATCCCGCAGGATCACCATGGGGTAGATCCGCACCGTGTCCGGCTGCAGGTCCGCCAAGGCCCGGGCTGTTTCCCACACCGTTTCAGCGGTGTCTCCCAGCAGTCCCACCATCATCTGCAATCCCAGTTCCAGTCCCGCCTCCCGAATCCACCCGGCGGCACGGACGGTATGGCCGGCAGTGTGACCCCGGCGGTTTTGTTCCAGCACCCAGTCGTTCATACTCTGGGCGCCCAGCTCCACCGCCTGCACCGGATAGTCCAGCAGGCGACGGACGATTTCAGGGGAAATGCCGTCGGGACGGGTGGAAAGGCGGATTCCCTTTAATCCGTACCGGCCCACCAATTCCCGTCCGATGTCCAGCAGCGCTGTCTGATAGTCCAGATCCATGCAGGTAAAGCTGCCGCCGAAAAAGGCGATCTCGGTTTGAGCAGGGTCGTGGGGATAGTGGGCAAGACTGTCCTCCAAATACTCCCGCACTTCCTCCGGGCCAGGAGTGCGCACTGCTCCGGAAATGCTGTGCTGGTCGCAGAACAAACAGCGGTGGAGACAGCCGGCATGGGGCAGAAACACCGGGATATTATGACAGCTCATAGCCCATCAGCTTCAGCGCTTCCTTGGCGGCCTGCTGCTCCGCCTGTTTTTTGCTGTGCCCTTCCCCGGTGCCGATGACGTTGGAGTTCAGGTGTACTTCCACCACAAAAGTCTTATTGTGATCCGGTCCCCGTTCCTCCACCGTTTGATAATCCAGGGTTTCCTGCTTGTTCCGCTGGACAAATTCCTGGAGGGCGGTTTTGTAATCGAAGTTGACCTCCACCTGCTTGACGTTCAGGTGCTTGGGGATAAACCGCAGCACAAACTTCCGGGCTTCTTCCAGTCCGCCGTCCAGATAGATGGAGGCGATCACCGCTTCAAAAGCGTCCGCCAAAATGGAAGGACGCCGCCGTCCGCCGGTATTTTCCTCCCCCCGGCCCAGAAGCAGAAACTCCCCCAGATCAATTTGCAGGGCGAACTGATGCAGGGCTTTTTCACAAACCAAACTGGCCCGAAGTTTGGTGAGTTCTCCTTCGGGCAGGCTGGTGTAATGTTCAAAAAGGTACTGGGCCACCACAATGGAAAGCACCGAATCCCCTAAAAATTCCAGGCGTTGATTGTTCTTCAGGCCTTTGCGGTTTTCGTTGACATAACTGGGGTGGGTCAATGCGGTTTGCAGCAAGCCGATGTTTTCGTACCGGTGCTCCAACCGCTGTTCCAATGAATGCAGATCTCTCATTTACCTCTCTTCCTTCTGGTCGGCCAACGCCTTGGTAATGCGGGCAATCATCTGCTGCTCCACCACCAGTTTGGCCTGATAGATGGCCTTGGAAATGGCCAATTTATCGGAGGAACCGTGGGCTTTGATCACCGGCTTGGTGACGCCCAAAAGCGGCGCTCCCCCGTATTCTTTGTAATTCATTCGCTTACGCAGGCCGCTGATCTTTTTCAGCAGCAAAGCGGCGCTGAATTTTCCGGCAAACCCGGAAAGGAACAGATCCTTTAAGGTGTTGTTCAAAAATTTGCCCCAACCCTCGCTGAGCTTCAAAATCACATTGCCGGTAAAACCGTCGCAGACCACCACGTCCGCTTCCCCCAAGGGAATGCCACGGGCTTCCAGGTTGCCGGTGAAGTTCAGGTTTTTGTCCTGTTCCAGCAGATGATAGGTGTCTTTTTGCAGCTGGCCGCCCTTGGTCTCTTCGGCGCCGATGTTCACCAAGCCAACACGGGGACGGTGGATTCCCCGCACCGCTTCCAGGTACATGCTTCCCATAATGGCGAACTGATGGAGCATTTCCGGACGGCAGTCGGTGTTGGCGCCGGCGTCCACCAGCAGGTAGCTGCCGTTTTCACAGGGTACCATAGAGGCAATAGCCGCCCGCTTGATGCCCTTGATGCGCTTAATCAAGAAAGTGCCGCCTACCACAATGGCCCCGGTGGACCCGGCGCTGACCAAAGCGTCTACTTCGCCCTGGGCCAGCAAGGTGAAGGCCCGACCCAGGGAAGAATCCCGGTGTTCCTGGAGCAGTGTGGTGGGTTCTTCGCAGATGTCGATGACGTCCTTGGTGTCGGAAAAATGCAAGCCGGCCAGGGGGATATTGTGCTCCACTGCGGTTCTCTTCAGCACCGATTCGTCCCCGGTGATTACCACTTCCACGCCGTATTCCGCCACTGCCAAGGCGGCGCCTTCCAACATAGCCAGAGGAGCGTGATCTCCTCCAAAGCCGTCCAATGCGATTTTCATAGTCAACTTCCTCTCTCAAATCAAAATGGGGACTCCACCCCATGGGGGAAACAAAGATAAAAGATTGAAAAGTCAGGAGTTATTCCTGTGCTGTGCCCTTTGCCGGGGCAATGTTTTCCTGCTCTATCCATTGGGCCAGATCCCGCAGACTCCGGTCCGCCAGCGCCTGATACCGCAGCCGCTTGTCCCGCACCGGATTTTCCAGGGAGGGGAGAATCCCCATATTGCTGCCCATCGGCTGAAAATCCTTTCCGGGATACCGGCTGACATACCGGCTCAATGCGCCCAGCATGGTGGTTTCCGGGGGAAGGGTGGGTTCTTCCTGATTCAGCCGCCGGGCCAGGTGCAGTCCCGCCAGCAAGCCGGAAGCGGCGCTTTCCATATAGCCTTCCACTCCGGTAATCTGCCCGGCGAAGAAGATCCGGGGATCTTTCCGCAGGGAAAAATCCGGCTCCAACAGATGGGGGCTGTTCAAAAAGGTGTTCCGGTGCATGACCCCATAGCGGTAAAACTCCGCATGCTCCAAACCGGGGATCATGGAAAAAATCCGCTTCTGTTCCGGAAATTTCAGGTTGGTCTGAAAGCCTACCAGATTGTACAGCTTCCCTTCCGGGTCCTCCCGGCGAAGCTGCAGCACCGCCCAGGGACGGTGGCCGGTGCGGGGGTCTTTCAGGCCTACCGGCTTCATGGGGCCGAAACGAATGGTGTCCTTGCCCCGGCGGGCCATGACTTCAATGGGCATACAGCCTTCGTACACCGTAAACTGCTTTTGATCCTCTTCGCTCAAGGGAGCCCGCTCTCCTTCTACCAGCGCCTGGTAAAAGGCCTCGTACTCCTCCTTGTTCATAGGACAGTTCAGGTAGTCTTCCCCATCTCCTTTGCCGTAGCGGGAGGCATAGAAGGCGATGGAGGTGTCGATGCTCTCCCCGCTGACAATGGGGGCGGCGGCGTCAAAAAAGGCCAGCCGCTTCTGATCCACCAACTCCCCCATGGACTGGGCCAGCTTCCCCTGGGTCAACGGGCCGGTGGCTAAAATCACCATTCCTTCCGGGATTTCTTCCACCGTCTGTTCCTTCACCGTAATCAGGGAATGGCTTTTTATGGCGTTGGTTACTTCGTCGGAAAAACCTATCCGTTCCACCGCCAAAGCCCCTCCCGCCGGCACCCGGTGCCGGTCCGCTCCCGCCAAACACACCGAACCCAGCCGGCGCATCTCCTCTTTCAGCAGCCCCGCCGCCGAGTCCAGCCGCTGGGCTTTCAAGGAATTGGAGCAGACCAGCTCCGCAAAACCGGCGTAGCGGTGAGCCGGGGAAAAAGCAGAGGGCTTCATTTCCAAAAGGGTCACCGGGATACCCCGGCAGGCCAACTGCCAGGCTGCTTCACAGCCTGCCAATCCGGCTCCTACCACCGTTACTCTCATACTTCGTCCAATCCTTTTTCAAAGTCGCAATGCTCATTGGAGCAGTAAATCTTTCCGTTTTTGCCGTTTTTCCGCAACAAGGTTTTGCCGCACACCGGGCAGGTGTCCTTCAAAGGAGTGTCCCAGGTCATAAAATCGCAGTCGGGATACCCGGAACAGCCGAAAAACTTCTTTCCCTTTTTGGAGGTCTTTTCCTCCAGCTCCCGGCCGCACCGGGGACAGTGTCCCTCCGCCTTGGTCACCAAACGCTTGGTGTTTTTGCATTCCGGATAACCGGGACAGGCCAAAAACTTGCCGTACCGGCCGTGCTTGATCACCATGTTCCGGCCGCACTTTTCGCAGATCACATCGGTGACCTCGTCCTGCAAAACGATCTTTTCCCCGGTGATGTTCTTGTCGGCGGCTTCCAGTTCTTTTTCAAATTCTCCGTAAAAGTCCCGAATCACCTGTTTCCAGGGCAGTTCGCCTGCTTCCACCAAATCAAGCTGGGATTCCATATTGGCGGTAAAGTCCACGTCCACAATCTCGTGAAAATTGTCGGTAATCAGCCGGTTGGTCACCCGGCCCAGTTCGGTAGGCTTGAGCTGGCGCCCTTCCCGTTCCACATACCGGCGGCTCAACACCGTGCCGATGGTGGGGGCGTAGGTGGAAGGACGGCCGATGCCGTTTTCTTCCAGGGTCTTAATCAGGCTGGCTTCGGTGTACCGGGGAGGGGGGGCGGTGAAGTGCTGGCTGCCCTGGAGGTTTTGCAGCACCAATTCTTCCTGCTCTTCCAAAGGAGGAAGCATTCCCTGCTGGGCCTTTTCCTCGTCTTTGGCTTCCTCGTACAGCACAGTATAGCCGTCAAACTCCACCTGGTAGCCGGAAGCGCCGAAGGTGTAGCCGTTGGCGTCGATCAGGACCCGCACCGTCTTCATGACGCAGCTTTCCATCTGGCTGGCCATGAACCGCTCCCACACCAGTTTATAGATCTTAAACTGGTCGGAGGTCAGGCTGTCCTTGGCCATGGCCGGTGTAAGGGAAGGGGTGGTGGGACGAATGGCTTCGTGGCCGTCCTGGGCGTTCTTGCTCTTATAGATCCGGGGCGTTTGGGGATAATACCGTTCCCCATAGGCGGAAAGGATATACTCCTTGGCCCCTTGGCGGGCTTCCTCGGAGAGACGGAGGGAGTCGGTTCGCATATAGGTAATCAAGCCCAGCGTACCGAACCCTTCCACGTCCATGCCTTCGTACAGTTCCTGGGCGGCCTGCATGGTGCGCCGGGACTGGAAGCCGAACCGCCGGGAGGCTTCCTGCTGCAAGGTGGAGGTGATGAAGGGGGGCGGGGGAGATTTCTTCCGGGTGCCCAGCTTCACTTCCTGCACTACATAGTGCGCCCCTTCCAGTTCCTTTAAGACGGCGTCCGCCTCATCTTTGTTGTGCAGGGCAATCTTTTCCCCGTTCTTTCCCAAAAACTTTGCGGTAAATTCCTTAAAATTGTCCTGCTTGTGCAGCACCGCTTCAATGGACCAGTATTCTTCCGGCACAAAACTGAGGATCTCGTCCTCCCGCTTCACAATCAGGCTCACCACCACGCTCTGCACCCGTCCGGCCGACAAGCCGCTGCGGATCTTCCGCCAAAGCAGGGGGCTGATTTTGTAACCCACCAACCGATCCAGCACCCGGCGGGCCTGCTGGGCGTCCACCAGATCCATATCAATCGTCCGGGGGGCGGCCATGCCGTTTTTCACCCCGGTTTTGGTGATTTCATTGAAGGTCACCCGGTTTTGCAGCCCTTCCGGAAGTCCCAGCAGGGTGGTCAAATGCCAACTGATGGCTTCCCCTTCCCGGTCCGGGTCGGTAGCCAGATACACCATACTGCTCTGCTTGGCCTGGGCCTTCAGTTCCTTGATGGTGGCGGACTGGCTGCGGATATTGATATACTGGGGGATAAAGTCATTTTCAATGTCTACTCCCAGCTTGCTTTTGGGCAGATCCCGGATATGGCCCATAGAGGCTACCACTTCGTAGCCCCGGCCCAGATATTTTTTAATGGTTTTGCCCTTCGCCGGGCTTTCCACAATCACCAGTTTTTTCCCGGCGCCTTTTTTGGCAGCCGGCTTTTTGGCAGTTTTCCGTTTCGGTTTTTCCGCCGCAGCCTGCACCTTGCTTTCCTCAGCAGAAACTGCGGCGGTTTGCTGATGCTGCAGAGTATCTGTCATAATCTCTAGTCTCCTGTATCGTTACCGTTTTTCATATCGTCCGCCGCCTAAATGAACCACCAAGCCGTCCAATTCCAATTCCGTCAAAGCGGCAATCACCTTTCCTGCATCTTCCTGCGCTGCTTCCGCCAGCTCATTGGCCTGCATTACGCCGTTCAGGCATTGGTACACCTTTTGGGGCACCCCGGAAAGCAGTTGGGCCTCTTTCTCCGAAGAGGCGAGCTGCTGCTCCGGCTTTGGAGCAGGAAGTTCTTCCTCCGGCGCATTCCACCCAGGCTGAGACGGGCTGTTCTCGAAAGATGAAGCGGGGAGACGCAGATTGGCTCCATTCAAGTTTTCCTGAAACTCGCTTAAAATATCCTCAACATCAAACACTGATTTGGCGCCGTCCCGCAGATATTCCACCACGCCGGAACAGGTGCGGCTGAAAATATTTTGGGGCGGAACACAAAACAGTTCCCGGTTTTGCTCCAGCGCCGAACCGGCCGTAAGCAGACACCCGCTGCGTTGAGGCGCTTCGGTCACCACCACACCATCGCTGAGACCGCTGATCAAGCGGTTGCGTATCCGAAAATAAGATGCGCTGGGGCGGCGTCCCGGTTCCAGTTCGCTGAGCAACAGGCCTTTCCGGGCAATGGTCCGGCGCAGCTCGGTGTTTTCTTTGGGATAATCCACATTTAAGCCGCAGGCCTCCACTCCAATGGTCATGCCCCCAGCCTGCAATGCGCCGCTGTGGGCGGAGCTGTCTCCTCCTGCTGCACAGCCGCTGACAACCACCACGCCCTTCCGGGCCAGTTGGTACGCCAACGTTCTTGCCACATTCAAACCGTAGCTGGAACTGCTTCGGCTGCCCACCATACCGATGGACACCGGCTGATGGAGCAGGCTCACATCTCCCAGATAATACAGCACCACAGGCGGGCCGAAGATATTCCGCAGCCGGGAAGGGTATTCCTCCTGATCCCAGGTTAACAGACGGATCTTCATGGCACGGCACTGATCCACCACCTGTTGGGCAGCCGTCAGATCCTTATTGGAAAGAGCATTCAGATCGTTTTTCCGCATATCCAGATGAGACGGAAGATCCTCCGGTTTGGCCTGATATACTTCTTCTGCATCGCCCAGTGCATTGCAAAGTTCCACAGGCAGGTTGCTGCCGGTTGGGAAACATTGACTGAGCCAAATCCAATACACCGGTTTCATAAAGAAGCCCTCCTTCACAACAGACCCATTGGGCCAGTTACGGTTGCAGAAACGGCGGACGCAGCATTTCCCAAGTCAAAATCCCCGCAGCCATGGCGGCATTGAGGGATTCCGCTTTCCCCGCCATGGGAATGGTCAGGCGAACCCGGCAGCAGCCGGCAATTTCTTCTGGCAAACCATTCCCTTCATTGCCGATAACCAAAACGGCGTTGTCTCCAAATTTCATTTGTGTTACCGGGCAGGCATCTTTGTCCACCACGGCGGCGCAGGTCATAAAATCCCTGCTCAAGGCAAGAAGGTCTTCCTTAGGGGTTACGGAGCGGTACACCGGAACCCGAAAGGCGCTTCCCATGGCGGCACGGAGGGTTTTCAAAGCAAAAAGGTCACAGCAATCCTTGGATAAGATGACCCCGTCTGCTCCCAGCGCTTCCGCCGTGCGGAGAATGGTTCCCACGTTGCCGTTATCCTGAAGGCCGTTGAGAAACAAAAACCGCCCTTTCTTCCCTATTTTATCAATATGGTGCAGTTTGTCAAGCCTTTTGCAAACGGCAAAGCAGCCCCGGCTGTTTTCGGTCTGGGTCATTTTCCCTTCCAATTCCGGGGAAATCAAGCTGCACTCCGCCCCGGCAGCCTGCGCTTTTTCCACCAATTCCGAATGTGTCTGCGCCAGCGCCGGCGTGGCGTACAGCCGCAGAATTTCCACGCCGCTGTCCAGCGCTTCCTGCACCAGTTTCACCGTTTCCAGGGCAAACCTGCCTGTCTTTTCCCGAAACGAACGGGACTTGGCCAGCTTCACATATTCCTTGATTCCTTTGTTGTCTTTGGAGGTGATTTGGTTCACTATTCATCAATCCTTACCTTTGCTTGCAAAAAACACCCATGGGAATACGAATCCCACAGGTGTTTGGGTAGTCCTTATTTCAGCGCAGCCTTGGCAGTTTCACACAGAGCGGTGAAAGCAGCTTCGTCGTGAATGGCAATTTCGGAGAGCATCTTCCGATTCATTACCACGCCGGCCTTTTTCAAGCCGTTCATAAAGGTGGAGTAATTCATGCCGTTCTGCTTGCAGCCGGCAGAGATCCGGGTGATCCACAGACGACGGAAATCACGCTTCTTCAGCCGGCGGCCGATGTAAGCGTACTGGCCGGATTTCATGACCGCTTCCTTTGCGGTTTTGAACAGCTTGGATTTACCACCCCAGTAGCCCTTGGCCAGCTTCAGGGTCTTTTTTCTTCTTTTACGGGTCGCCAAAGCGCCTTTTACTCGTGCCATATCGGTTTACCTCCCATAGTCCATACAAAATTGAATTCCGGTTATCCCCATGGGCCCTTATTTGTAGGGGATCATCTTTTTAATGGCGGCTACATTGCTCTTATCGGCATATCCGCCTTTACGCAGACCTCTTTTGCGCTTGGTGCTCTTCTTGTTGAGAATGTGAGACTTATAAGCGTGAGCCCGCTTGACTTTCCCGTTTTTGGTCAGGTTAAAACGCTTTTTTGCACCGCTGTGAGTCTTTTGTTTCGGCATAACTAGGTTCCTCCTTCATATTTGCTTACTAACGCATTGGGCTTATTTTTTCGTCTTATCCACCATAAACATGGACAGGCTGCGCCCTTCCATCTTCGCCGGTTTATCCACCGTGCCGTAATCGGCACAAGCCTGGGCAAAGCGCTCCAGCAGCGCCCGTCCCAATTCCTGGTGGGCCATTTCTCTGCCCCGGAAGCGCACCGAAACCTTCACCTTGTTTCCTGCCTTCAAAAACTTAACGGCATTGTTGATCTTGGTGTTCAGGTCGTGGTCGTCGATGTTAAGATTCATTCGCACTTCCTTGACCTCGATGGTTTTCTGGTTTTTGCGGGCTTCCTTTTCCCGCTTGGCCTGTTCGTAGCGATACTTCCCGTAATCCATGATCCGGCAAACTGGCGGCTTTGCGTGAGGCGCAATGTTGACCAAATCCAGTCCCTTCTGCTGCGCCAGCTCCAGCGCCTGCCGGGAAGACATAATCCCCAACTGCTGGCCGGACGCATCCACTACCCGGACTTCCTTTTCCCGAATAGCTTCGTTGATGAGCACCTCTTTGCTGTTATTAGCGATGAAAAACACCTCCATGCGTTATTTGCGTTTCGCAAAAACAAAACGCAGACCATTCCGTCTGCGTCCTCAACCAATTCAAAGCCGCCGGCGCACACAAAGCCCCGGCCTTTTTGAGAAGATTAACCTGTGTTAAGCATCTTTCAGCTCACAGGTGAGAACGAAGATGGGTTCTGCTTTGTTTTCGTCTAAAGATTGTACCACAGCGCCGAAACTTTGTCAAGCAAAATTTTTCGGTCAACGTCTCCGGCCGCCTCCGCCCCGGCGGGACACCTCGTGGTTCTTTTTGATGCCGCTGAGCTTTTCGTCGCTGCTGGCCATAAAGCGGCTGAGCATATCGTCGAAACTCTGGTTACCGGTAGGGGTCTTGTCAAATCCGCCGCTGTAATACTGGGCCTTGGGACGGCTGTTCTGGGAAGAACGGGGTCTGGGAGCGCCAAAACGGCCTTCCCGTGAACCGTCTCCTTCCCGATGGCCGCCCTCCCGCCGGGATTCCCGCTTCTGAGGCGGGGGCAGGGTTTTTTTGATCGACAGAGCAATCTTTCCGTCTTCCGAGATGCTCAGCACCTTGACCTTAACCGTCTGCCCTTCCTTCAAAAAATCATTGATGTCGTTGACATAGCTGTTGGCCACTTCCGAAATGTGAACCATGCCGGTTTTTCCCGGCGCCAACTCAACGAACGCCCCAAATTTAGTAATGCGGTTGACCTTTCCTTCTACGATGGACCCTACCTCGAACTGCATGTAATCGGTTTCCTCCTGCTTCGGCAATCTCTTTCTCTCAAAATGTATCGGCTCGGCCGTCAGCCGCCAATATCAATATAAACCCGCTCATCGGGATACACCAGCCCCAGCTTTTCCTGGGCCAGCTTCTCGATGTATTCGTCATCTACACCCTGGTCGATCATTTCCTGGTATTCCTGATTGAGTACAGTCTGCTCATCAATCTGCTGCTGGATCTCCTGGATTTCCTGGCTTTTTTCCCGATAGGAATTGGTAATATAGACCAAAGAAATTCCCACATAAATTGTAACGGCAATCATTGCCACAATTACCACGATCCGGCGTTTACGTTTTTTTGCGGCTGCCATGGGAACCTCCTTTTGAATGTTTCGCTGAGCCGAAAAACGACCCAAAGTGACTTACTGCCTTATTATACATCAATCCGGCTGTCTTTTTCAAGGGGATTCCCAAATTTTTTTCCAGTATTTTTTTTGTTTTTTCTCTTTTTGCCGCAGCTTGTCGTTTTTTCTTCCACCAAGCCCCGGCTTTTCGCAGCGGGAAGGAAACTGCCAGACAAATCGACCGCCAGAGTTTTTGCAGCAGCCTGCCAAGAGTGTACCGCCAGCACACCGCTCCCAGCAGCGCCGCCAATGCCAAAGAAAGTCTCAGCTTTCCCTGATACAGCGCCAAGGACAGCAGGAAAAACCCCACCGACGGCGCCAGCCAGAGCAGCACATCCAGCACCCACTGCCACAGCTTGCAGGCGGGCCACCGCAGTCCCTTTAATATTCCTGCCCAAAGCCCCACCAGAATCCCGTACAGGAAAAAGCGGACCAGCAGAATCAACTGCTGGGGCAGGTCGGTGATGAAGTAATACTCCACTATTTCAACAAACGGGTGAGCAGTCCGTCCCCGCCCTTTTTCAGAGGCTTGTAGCTCAAGGCGTTGACCTGCCCGTCCATCACCAGATCCCCTGTCTCTACATCGCTTTTCTGGATATGCAGGCGCTGCCCCTCCACCGTGAGCTGCCCCATGGTGGTTTCCACTATGGCGCAGGCTTCGTCAAAACTGAGAATGCCGGTGACCCCTGTCAGGGACAGCCGGCTTTTTTCCTCCAGAATCAACTGATGGGGCATCATGGATTTGGTTTCGGCCATACTGCATTCTTCCTTTCCTGCTGTTTTTGCGGCAATACAAAGGTATGCCGCTCCAAGGAAATTTAGAACGGTTCGGCCAAAACCCCTTTAGTCCTCTATAATTCGGTACTGCTCCCCGGCAGTTTCCCTTGTGACGTGTTCTTCCAATCCGGTGACTTCCGCTTTGATGGTGCGGGCGCCTAACGTGATCTCCAAAACATCTCCGACCTTCACCTGATAGGACGCCTTGGCTACATTGCCGTTGACGGCGATCTTCCCGGCGTCGCAGGCGTCGTTGGCCACAGTGCGCCGCTTGATCAAGCGGGTGAGCTTTAAGTATTTGTCCAAGCGCATGAGAAAGCCTCCTTACATACAAAATAAAAATTGCCGCCCGCAATGCGGTAGGCGGCAACTTTTTCTGTCAAAAGCAGCAAAATCAGTTCAGCCGATTCTTCATGGCCTGACCGGGCTTGAACGCCGGCACTTTGCTGGCTGCGATTTCAATGGTTTCACCGGTGCGGGGATTTTTGCCGGTGCGGGCTGCACGTTCCCGCACTTCAAAGGTGCCGAAGCCTACCAACTGCACCTTTTCACCCTTTTCCAGAGCTTCTACGATTACTTCCAGAACCGTAGACACCGCTTTCTCGGCGTCTTTCTTGCTTAAGCCAGCCTGTTCTGCCACTGCTGCGCTCAATTCTGTTTTTGTCATAGTAGTTACCTCCCTAATCTGTTGGATTGTCAGACAAATGACGTTTGCTTTGCTGATAAAGCGACTCTAGGGTCTCATGATCAGTCTGCTTGAGATCCAATTGTTGTTGAACTGCCAAAAATTCGACCTTAGCAAATCTATTTATAAACTTTTCCACTGCGTTTGTCAAGCATTTTTCTGCATCCAGCCCCAAAAATCGGGAAAAATTCACTACAGAGAAGAGAACATCTCCCAATTCGTCTTCTGTGGCTGAAGCATCCTGCTTTTCTACCGCTTCTTTTAACTCTTGGATTTCTTCCTCCAAAGCCTCCCAGGTTTGCTGCCGGGATTCAAAATCAAATCCAACCTTAGCCGCCCGCTTCTGCACCTTTTGGGCACGCATCAAAGCAGGAAAGGTTTTGGGTACGGCGCGGAGAGTGTCGGTATAGGAATCCTGGTTTTTTTCTTCTTTTTTGATGTCGTCCCAGTTTTTCAGCACCTGGTCCACCGTGTCCGCCTGAATGGAGCCGAACACATGGGGATGCCGGTGAATCAGCTTGAAGGTGACGTCGTGGATCACATCCTCCAGAACAAACCGCCCCTGCTCCGCTTCAATCTGGGCGTGGAACACCACCTGAAACAGCACATCTCCCAACTCTTCCCGAAGCAAGACAGGATCTCTGTTGTCGATGGCTTCCAAAGCCTCCAGGGTTTCCTCCAAAAAATCCTGACGAATGGATTGGTGGGTCTGCACCTTGTCCCAGGGACAGCCGTTTTCACTGCGGAGGATCCGGGTGACCTGCTTCAAGTCCTCCAGATCGTACCGGTCTTTGAACGGAAACTCCAGTTTTTGATCTTCCATGACTGTCCTTCCTTACTTACTTGTTGTGGGCGCTGTTTTGAGGGGTGTGCAGCGCTGCTCTGGCACGCTTGACCTGGTTGGCCGCTTCCAGAAGCTGTCTTTCATTCTTCCCCAACA